>NZ_JAUSUC010000002.1 GCF_030813365.1 Oikeobacillus pervagus | reverse complement strand
AGTGGGCGCATAAAATCAACTACACCAGTGGAAGTATAAACGTTTCCGGGACGCAACTCAGCTTTCAAAAAATCACCTGTTAGCCCATCAAATGCGACAAGTGGATGAAAGCCCATTGTGTGATAATGCGCATTATAGGAAGAGTTTTCTTGCTTTCCATATGTGTCGGCATGCGTGGAATCTAGATCAAAAATGAGTGCCTTCGATTGTCGGATACGATGAACTCGGTCAAGTAACTCCTGATTTGCCGTTTGAAGTTGATCCAGTGCCTGCGTGTCAAAGCGCTTGAAAAATCGTGATAACGACGGTTGAGAAGCGAGAGCAGGTGTGCCAAGAACGTGTGTGAAAACCGGATCATGTGTCAAACGATCGGCTGCATCGTCCTCGTGATAGCCGGCAATAAGTTGGTAGATCTTTTGACGAAAAAGTTGATCGTTTTCATGCATACAATACGTGCGTTCATCTTTTAACTGGAGATGTTTGGCGATGGTTTGTGAGAAGCCCAATTTCTCATCGAATTCACGGAAAATGAATTCGCCTGTGTCAGAAGAAAGTGCTCCCCCATCGTTGGATAATTTAATAGAACGGTTGAAATGTAAAGGTTTTTGCGTTAAAGTTGTCATCATAAGAATCCTTTCTTTTGGTTGTTTCTTGGTCGTTATAACCTTAGCAGAAATGGATTCTTTTTTCATCTAATAAGTGAAAAAGAGAATTCCACTGAAAAGCCGGTAAGTCAGCATTTCAGTGGAATTTTGTATTTGTCGGTGAATAATCTAGGCAGTACTAATATCAAAATCTGAATTTTATGTTAATAAGTTTTTTCATAAAAAAATCCTTTATAATGGTTTGGTGGTAGTCACCTATCCAAATCCAATATAAAGGAACGCACATGGATAAGATTACACGAAAAACATCATTTGAACAATGGCTTTCACCCATTTCCAACAATTTGTTTGAGGAAAGAGTGAAGACCCATAAATTAAATTACTATACTAAGAAGCTTCATATGAATTCATTTTTGAAATTACTACTGTACGGACAACTCCATGAAACGGAGAGCTTGCGAGCTTTAAGTGATTGCGTATTTTCGGAAGAATTACAGAAAGCAACCTTACTTGATTCCATTAGTTTCTCTCAACTGGGTAGACGATTAAATCAAATTCCAACTGAGTTTTTTCAAACCATTTTCCTTGATTTAGTCACGCAAATTCACACAAAAACGGATTTTCCAACAAGGAGAAAAATGACGACTCCACTGAAAATCATTGATTCAAGTACATTACCATTGAACTTGAACAACCATAAGTGGGCAAAATTCCGCAAAACAAAATCAGGTGTGAAGCTCCATCTCCGCCTTGTGTTTATGGAAAAGGGCTGTTCCTATCCAGATCAATCGGTGCTTACGAACGCGAACAAACATGACCGTAGTCAGCTTGAAATACTTGTCGATGATAAAGAATGCATGTATGTGTTTGACCGTGGATACTTGGATTATGAACGATTCGATCACATGACAGATGAAGGCTATTTCTTCGTTTCCCGTTTGCGTAAAAATGCGGTTGTACGGAACATCGAAACGTTTTCGTTACCTGAAGATTCTTCGGTTTTATCGGATGAATTGGTTGTCATCGGAACGACGCAAAATCGAACGGAAAATGGATTTCGTTTGATCAAAGTACTAGATACGAAAGGCAATCAGCTACATTTATTGACCAATCGCTTTGATTTAAGCGCTGATGAAATCGCTGAACTTTACAAATCACGTTGGGCCATTGAATTGTTTTTCGTGCGCTTTGTTTCCTAGCTAATCTGTTTCGTGAGAAACAATAAAACTAGGAGGACTTATACAATAATAAGTCTAACTCTGTATTTGAATTGGCAAGGGACGTTCTTGCTTAGAAATGAAGATTGACATTTCTACCCTAATACTCCGACATGCGTCATTAGTTTACCATTATGAGGTGTGAAGCTCGGTGAAGTCGGCGAAAAGTAGACCTGAGAAGTGGTTAACGAAGTAGTCGGGGGGCTATAAAGTTACTATGTCTATAGAACACTTCGTGTTGGAAAGAATCCTTGGATGTACGGCTCGGAAGTTCGGGGAAATCGAAATGAAGATTCCCACTCATACTAATGAGCCAATCACGGATCATGTAATGAAAAATGCATGAATATCTGTTCTACTCCATCAATGGAATAGAGTTCTGAGTCCTTTCAATCGTGGACAAAAGGATGGTTGGCGGGTCATAAAGGAAGGCTAAGGTAACATATGTAAAGCTAAGATACAGGGAACAAAGGAACTTTGGAGGAAGATGTTAAGAATGGTAAAATTCGATACTTCTAAACGGTAGGAAATGACCGTTAAATCTAAAGGACGGCAGCCCGTAGTAGTGATGAAGCAAGGTAATACTGGTGGAGCGAAGGGGCATAGTCAATATTTTCTTTTTTTAGACCAATTAATCTGCTGAGGAAGCCGTTGTGCAAACCTGACTAAAGCCAAATTAGCAAACTCCTAAAATGGAGGTGATGCCATTGGTTCAACAATTCAACTATCCAAAATCAGAATCAGAACTCCGAAGCCTGCAAGATAAACTATTTGGGGAAACAAAGACAAAAATCCAAGACGGGAATGTCCCAAGATTCAAAGGACTTCTGGAAGTTATATCCTCTGAAGTGGTGATATTAAGCGCAATCCATAATATTAAAGCGAATAAAGGGAGCCAAACGCCTGGCACAGATCAAGAAACTATGAGGAAAAACATTCTTGAGCAGGACTACCAAAAAGTGATTGGTCGAGTACAAGAGACTCTACAACACTATAAACCTAGACTCATCCGAAGGGAATATATTCCCAAACCCGGAAAACAAGAAAAACGTCCATTAGGAATTCCTACTATACTAGACCGGATTATTCAAGAATGCATAAAGATCGTGATTGAGCCAATCCTAGAAGCGCAATTTTATAAACACTCCTACGGATTTCGCCCTATGAGGGATACGCATATGGCAATGGCTAGAGTAACTGACCTTACTCACAAAACAGGCTACCATTGGATTATCGAAGGAGACATCAGGAAGTTCTTTGATAAAGTCAATCATACGATACTAATTAAGAAGCTTTGGCACATGGGAATACGCGACCGAAGAGTGCTAATGATCATTAGGGAAATGCTTAAAACGGGAATTATGGGTGAATTAAAAGAGAATCCCTTAGGCACTCCTCAGGGCGGAATTATCTCGCCCCTTCTCGCCAACGTATATCTGCATAGCTTCGACCAATGGATCGCTCGAGAGTGGGAAGAAAAGACAACAAAGTACTCCTATGCCAACCAAAGTAAAAAGATACGAGCACTTAAAAACAGTGGTCGATTAAAACCAGCCTATCTCGTAAGATATGCCGATGACTGGGTACTTATTACGAATTCAAAACAAAACGCAGAAAAATGGATAAGGAAAATTTCGACGTACTTGGATTCAAACCTTAAGCTTACATTATCTAAGGAAAAGACGCTAATTACAAATATTAGGGTAAAGCCGATTCACTTCATAGGATTTAGTTACAAAGTAGTCAAAGGTAAATCCCGTACGGGATATGTCACAAGAACAAAACCTATCCCCGAGAGACTTGATACTAAAATTATAGAAATACAAAAAGACATCAAAGCAATAAAACGTATGAATGATAGTAAAGAAGAACTTATTCATACAATCAATAAAATCAATTCCAAAATTCGAGGGATAATACAATATTACGAAATCGCAACATGGGTAAATATTGAAATGCGGAAATATAGCCAATTAATCCAATATACAGCATACAAAGCCCTTAAGAAATACGGAGGAGAATGGACACCAGCCAATCTAGTAAACAATCTTACATCTGTCCATTCTGAATATACCACTCAGATACCGGCAATTCAATTCAGCGGGGGATTGATGATTGGCATAACCAATTTAGGCTTCTGCAAATGGAAAAGGAATACAAGCAAAAATCAAAACGAGACTCCTTATTCCGAAACAGGGAGAAATATTTATCGCAAACGAACAAGAAAGGGACTTCCTTTGGCAAGAGCAGATGATATATTAAGCCTACATTACTCTGAACTCATAGCACAAGGGAAAACTAACAAACTATATAATTTCGAGTATTTTCTAAACCGGGCATATGCTTTTAGTCGTGATTGCGGAAAATGCAGAGTGTGTACAGAACAAATATGGTCACCTAGGGATATTCACATTCACCACATACGTCCTTATTTACCTATGGATGAAGTAAACCGTGTACAAAATCTCGCAACCGTACATAGGAAATGTCATCAAGCGATTCACAATCACCAAAATTATGGACATCTTGACAGGAAACTTTGGAAAAAGATAAAAGATTTTAGAGAAAAGTTAATAGGGTCTAGTTAAAAGATATTTGATGGAACGCCGTGTGCGGTGAAAGTCGCACGCACGGTGTGAGGTGAGGGAAAAGAGCCCCAAACGTTATATCTTTGATATAGACGTGGGTGACTCTTACCTATCGCTACAAGTGGATGAAACAACACTTGAATATCAAAAAATTTTATGTTCAGAGTGAACAAGCTGTACACAACCAAGTGTATATAGCTATGATCGTGTATTGTTTAAATGTATTAGCTCAACTGAATACAAAAAGTAAGCGATCGTACTTACAAATTAGTCGTTATTTGAAAGTAGCTTTATGGAAACCAGAACAAATTTGGGTCCGAAAAATCCAAGGAAATACCGTCCCATAAGGATTTCAACGTATCTGTCGCACTTGCCAAAGGTTATAGTAAAAAAATGGATGTTTACTACCTCTGCTTGAGCATCTTTCTTTTTACTCTAAATGGAATGAAGATAAAGACTGAAAATTTAATCAATATTTATGCGACGCTAGTGGTTAAAAAATAATACATTGTTGTAATCAAAAGCGCATTCAAGGAGTTTTAAATTACAGCACCCCTGCTCATTACGATAGAGCGATTTAATCACAGGGCATACATGCCATATTTTTCCTTCTAATCATGATAACCCTACCTCAGATTGGTGGACGGCTGTCAAGCGCTTTCCTTGTCGGACATTAAAACCAATCGGTGATACTTCGAGATGATGAGTTATATTGTCTACTTTTGGGATTTGAACGCAGAGTGACGAAGATATTTCGATGATTTTACCTTTTTTAATGGGGTTGAAGTTGAAATTGTCCGGTTACCTGAAGTTGGTAATTTTGTCCATTTTTTTATCAATTGAAACACTAGTACTTCTCACATTTCCATGAAAGTTTCCATCACAGGTATCAAGCGGAATATATTGTTCACATGGGTTTCACGAAAGAATTAGCGTATGTTTCCTATTGGAGAACTTCGGATTAAAGGAATTACAGTTTGCTAGTAGGGACGGCGAAATATCTACAAGTTCATTTTCTTCATCAACACCCACTACTTCATACGCCAGCTTGCGGTACGGAACTAAACGATTTGGCACCTGTACATACCGGAGCCGAGTTGCTGCGAGTTCTTCAGCTCTCATCATCAACTTCCGTAAACCATCGTTTTATTTCTTTTTTTCTTCCCTCCAACTTTAAACAAATGTTAATAAAACGATCATTGCTTAGCCAAGGGAACTTTTGTGGAAAAGTGTTCAATTTCATTTGGCTAAATAGTTGATTAAAAATTTAGCCATTGACTAATCTCATTCTTAAGTCCTCTTTTTTCATCCATGAAATAGCCCTAAATAATCTATGAAAAAATATACTTCCATTTATTATCCTATTTGAATACATATTTTGCTAATGGCCTTAATGAGATGGATATAGTTAATCAATAACATCAATGATTTGACACAATTATGCAGATTCGGGAGGTGTCTCATTGAAAGTATTAGAAGTGAGTAGTTTGCAAGAGGGGATTGACCAAATAATTCAGAGAATTGAATCTTCATTTGGGCAGATTTCAGCGATTCAACGAGCAGTCAGAGACTTTTATCAATTAGATGAGGCATTAAAAGGAGAAGGCGGAAAGGCCATCCGTCACTTTTATAATGAATGCCATCAACCATTTTTAATTTTTCTTGCTCAATCCTTAGTAGATTACCAAATGGCTCTAGAAAAATTGAAAGAAGCGGTTAATACGTTTGAACCCAATCATTCGGGATTGATCAGGGAGACATTTTTAGAACAGAACGTAGAAGATGGCCTATGTCATTTGAAGGAAAAGACAGAAGAACTTACAGATGAAGCCAACAGGATCATCCAGAGTGTAGAAGATATCGTGTCCCTTCAAAAGATAGATGATTCCGAGGTAATGAACAATATCCAACTGGGAAGGAAATATGCTGAGACAACAGTAGAGGAACTACATATTCTAGACAACTACGGGGTGTCCCTTCTGAAAAAAACAGAAGAAAATATTCAAACCATGGGAACATACCTATCGGAGTTGGAATCCAAGTTTCAAAGTGGGGGGCTAACGATTGAAAATGACCGTGTAGAAGCCATTCAGGATATCGCCTCCCATCAAACGATCATGGATAGCATTTACAATCGAAAGCCGAAAAAAACGGAAGAAATCAATACCAAAACGATAGAAAATATGCCACTGTCAGAAATAGAAAAAGCCAAAGAGGCTATATTGGATGATGTAAGCGAGGATGGAAAAGCGACCATCAGCATCGCCTTTCAAAAGTTAAAGGATGGAGAGTTGGATCGGCAAGAGTATGTTGGAATCCTGCGTGGAATCCAAAAATTTGAAGTGGAATTGAACAAGTTAAAGAAGAAAGAAGCTTCTATAGAAAAGAAAGATCATTTCTTGATTTCAACCTTAAAAACAACCGGCAGAACGATGAAGGGAGCAGCTATTGGAGTAAAGGATGTCGCCGTCGATACAGTTGAAGGGGCTTATCAAATGGTTCGACACCCGATTCAAACAGGGGAGTCCGTCGCCCAGATGATCAGAAATCCAAAGGATACATGGGAATATATGGCGGGTGCGATAAAAGAATCCTATAACCGCGACATGGTGAATGGAGATGCAGAAAGTCGGGCCCATTGGGTAACCTATGCGCTTGGAACAATCATAGGAACAAAAGGGGCTGGAAGTGCAGCAAAAACAGGAACTACGGTGACAAAAGTCGCCAAAGAAGGTGCGAAAAAAGTCGCCAATGAAGCGGCAAAAGTAAAAATCCCTAATTTATTCCCATATGGCCCGCAATACCAATTGGCACCTGGGGGAAACGTTCCTTATAATGTAGTAGACGGGCTTCGCTTAAGAGACCAGTTGGTGATGTTCGCTAGGGAAGTTACTGAGAGGGCTACTAAGGGTATAGGTAAAGGTAATAAGTTAAAAATAGAAGATTTCACTAAAGAAATATTGGAGACTAAACCAATGAACTCTCCAATACCTGAAAAGTGGTATAAAAAGGGTGGAAGTATCTTCATCGAAAATAATGGTACTTGGACTTATACTAACAAGTCTGGAACATCAGTAAGCTACCCGAATGGTTTTCCAGATTTTACACCTTTTATGCATCCAAATGTTAAGCCTGTAAAAATAGAAGTTCATTCGCCTAAAAATAATCCGAAAGATTTTGAAAATGCAAACAAAGCAGCTAGACTTACAAAAGATACTGATCCACCAATAATAGATATTAGAAAGCCGCCAGACGGTTATACGTGGCATCATCATGAAGATGGAAAAACAATGATGCTAGTAGATGAAGATATCCACAGAGAGTTTAGGCACATTGGTGGTCAATCAAAGGTTAATGGGAAAAATAAGTAATGATATAGGAGTGAGAGTATGACAAAAATGCTTAGTGTAAATCCAAAAGTTTCTTTACAGGATATAAAACAATTTGAACAAGAGTATGAAGTTACGCTACCTAAGCAATATGTTGATTTTCTACTAGAATACAATGGAGGATTTCCTCAAGAATCTAACTTTAAAATCTCTGATGATGAAGGAGAAAGTTTAGTCAATAAGTTTTATGGAATTGGCGATATGAAAAGTAATTTAGGTAAAGTATTTGAGGTATTAGAAGGAGAAATACCAGAAGATTTTATTTCAATTGGTAATGACCCTGGAGGAAATGAGATTTTATTAGGAGTTAGTGGAGAGTATCAGGGAAAAGTATATTTTTGGATTCATGATATAGAACCCGAAGACGAAATGGACAATATGTTTATCCTTGCAGATAGTTTTACTGGGTTCTTTAATAACTTATATGAATCAGAATAATGGATAGGTACCGACCCCCGAAAGTTAGAGTAATAAATCTAACTTTCGGGGGTGTTTTTATGGCAAAATATAGTGAAGAATTTAAACTAAAGCTTGTCACCGAGTATTTAGAGGGCAACATTGGGTATGGATCATTGGCAAAAAAATATAATATGGGCAGTCAGACACCTATACGTCAATGGGTGAAAGCCTATGAGACACAAGGAATGGATGGGTTAATACGAAGTAAGTCTAAAAAGAAGTACTCTGTTCAATTTAAATTAGATACGATACAATTTATGTTAAATACAGGTGCTTCTTAGCAACCTATCGCACCACTATCCATTCCGATCAAGGCTGGCATTACCAACACAACCAATGGGTGAGGACATTAAAAGAAAATAAAGTATTCCAAAGCATGTCCCGTAAAGCAACCTGCGCAGGCAACGCTTCGATGGAGAATTTCTTTGGCATTTTAAAGCAAGAAATGTACTATGGGGAAAAACTAGTAAGTTATGAAGAATTAAAGAGAAGAATAGAAGATTACATCTACTGGTATAACAATGAACGATCAAAAGAAAAATTGGCCGGATTGAGTCCGATCGAATACCGAACTCAATCTAGCCAATCAGCTGCGTAATAAAACTCTAACTTTTGGGGGTAACCAACTTTATAAGACAGCCCCTTTTTTGTTTAAGAAAAAATCAATTTACAATTAACGGGCAGTAAGTTAACTCCACTAAATGAAGTTTTACCTTATGCGTTAACAGATAATTTCTTCATTAAACGTGATTTTGTACGGTTAGCCGCATTTTTGTGGATTAATCCTTTAGAAGCAGCTTTGTCTAATTGTTTAACAGCAGTGAAAAGAAGGTCTTTTGCATTTTCGTCTTTATTCACAACTGCAGCTTCAGCTTTTTTCACAGCTGTACGCATAGCAGATTTAACTTGAATATTTCGTGCATTACGAACTTCAGTTGTTTTTGCGCGTTTGATTGCAGATTTAATGTTTGGCATCCGTGTCACCTCCTCAAGATCGAGATTCTATTTTTTACTCGATTTTCCCATTTCAATGAACAATAGAACAAAAGATATTTTATCAAACGAAACTTTATATTGCAATACTCTTATGTATGATGTTCAAAAAGTCTAAGTAACAGAATGAAGTTTTATTGGATGGGAAATGATAAAAAATAACGAAGCAGGTCATGAAGGAGATGGGAAGATGACAAATGATAAACAATTAGATTTAAGCGTGTATTCTGTAAGAACAGATCTAGCGATAGAAGCCAAGGAAATGGTAGATGAACAACAAGGAACAACATCGGAAATCGAAGGGGTAATTATCAAGGAGAAAGAAGAAAATGATATAAAACTATCTTATGTGGAAATCACTCCAGAAGGCGAGAAAACAATTGGAAAAAAAGCGGGAAACTATTTAACCATTGAAGCCCAACGAATACGACAATCAGACTCTGACTTTCAAAAAAAGGTGTCAGAAGTGTTTGCAAGGGAATTTTCGCATTTTCTACAAAAGAAAGGAATTCACCGTGATGCAAGTTGTTTAATTGTTGGACTAGGGAATTGGAATGTCACACCAGATGCCTTAGGTCCACTTGTTTGTGAGAATATTTTAGTCACCAATCATTTATTTAAATTACAACCAGAAAGTGTAGAAGAAGGATATCGACCTGTAAGTGCTCTTTCTCCTGGAGTGATGGGATTAACGGGGATTGAGACGAGTGATATTATTTTCGGAGTTGTGGAAAAAGCCAAGCCTGATTTTATTATTGCGGTCGATTCATTAGCATCCAGAGCGATTGAAAGAGTGAATGCTACGATTCAAATTTCGGACACGGGGATTCATCCGGGATCAGGTGTAGGAAATAAGCGAAAAGAATTAAGCGAAGAAACACTAGGAGTACCTGTCATTGCGATCGGTGTTCCAACAGTAGTGGATGCTGTGTCCATTACGAGTGATACAATTGATTACATCCTAAAGCATTTTGGGAGGGAAATGAAGGAAGGGGACAAACCTTCGAAATCTTTAACACCAGCAGGAATGACATTTGGGGAAACGAAAAAACTAACAGAAGAAGATTTACCGGGGCCTACTGAAAGAAAAGCCTTCCTAGGAATGATAGGGGCGTTAGAGGATGAAGAAAAGCGCCGTCTCATTCATGAAGTTTTAACTCCTTTAGGACATAACCTAATGGTGACTCCAAAAGAAGTGGATGTATTTATTGAGGATACAGCCAATTTAATTGCCAATAGTTTAAATGCTGCTCTTCACTCTATTGTTGGACAAAAGGAAGCTGGGTTCTATACGAGATAAAATGGAAACTTCATTCAGTGGGACTCTTCATCTCCCATTGAATATTAATTGTTACCACGCTAAAAAAACCAATCTAGAGAAAAATGTATATAGATTAAGTCCCTCTACTAATTGGAGTTTTTTCATTTCCTAGATTTCATCGTTCTATCTTTTCGAATACAGTCATAAATATGTTACTAGACTGAAGTAGAAAGGGTGGAACGATGAAACATCAGCCGCATTATATATTGGCTATCAATTTCTCAACGATCATAAAAGGAGCCGTACTCTTTATCATTGCTCTACTTTCTGTTTTTTCAATGGTTGGACTTTTAACGACATTAAAGTATGATTACAGATTATCCTCTCATTCCATTCACCGTGCGACACAGAATGTTACCGGAGAAGCTTTATTTCAATTATACAAGCTAGAGAATAAAACATTTTCTGGAGTGGAGATGGAAGATGTCAGTATGCCGAACTTAAGTGAAATGCTGTTCCAATTTTCAACAAACGTCCGCTTTCAAGATCCACGAAGTTTATTGGGCCGAGAACTTCCTGGCTTTTCAATCTTTGATGGAAAAATATTAGTCGCTGGGGAAGGGACCAATTATACGAATATGCCAATTGAATCCGAACCATCTATGGATTTGCTAGATTCTAAAAACGAAAGCGACTCCATCACACTTCAAGATAACCAACAAGATAAAGAGAAACAGCCCCCTTTATTATCTACAAAAGGAAAAAAGAAGGTTTTCTTATATTTTACTCATAATCGAGAATCTTACTTACCACTGCTAAAAGGGGTGACAGATCCGGATGCAGCTCACCATTCTGTCATGAATGTGACGAAGGTAGGGGAGGTTGTACAGGGAGAACTTGAATCAAAAGGAATTGGAACAGTGATTGATCCTACCGATATTGCCGAAAATTTAAGTAAAAAAGGGTTAAAATATGGAGCGTCATATAATGAATCACGAGAAGTCGTATCTTCAGCCATGACCAATAACCGAGATTTACAATATTTTTTTGATATTCATCGGGATTCCCAAAGAAAAGCTGTCACAACGGCCAAGATTAACGGAAAAGAATATGCGAAAGTGGCTTTTGTCGTTGGAGGAGAGCACCCAAATTATGAAAAAAATGCTCATCTAGCGACTGAGCTCCATAAAATGTTGGAAAAGAAATATAAGGGAATTTCACGAGGAGTTATCCTAAAACAAGGGAGCAATACAAATGGGAAATTTAATCAAGACCTCTCGCAAAATGCTTTACTAATAGAATTCGGTGGGGTAGATAATACGTATGAAGAATTGAAGCGAACAGCTGAAGCTTTTTCGGATATCTTCGCAGAGCATTACTGGCAAGCTTTAGAGAGTGGACGTCCTGATTCTACACCAAGGAAGAGTCAATAATAGATCAAATTGTTTCGATTCGGAAAATTTGACCATAATGGAGAATAACAATGAACGATGAAGGAAGATGAAAAATGACGAAATTTATGTTTAAATCTTTTTTGCTCGCTTCCCTGTTATTCATTGGTGTATTAATTGGGATGCAAAAAGCAAACGAAGGGATTACGAAAATGAAAGGTTTTGAAGACCAAAGTTTCCAAGCACCTATTTCTTTCCAAAAAGATTCGAATTATATGGAAACATCTCTTCTTGGTAAGGAAGTTTCCAGTCATGACTTAGAGAAGAAGAAAGAAAAATTAGAGGAAATGAAGGCCTTTAACTTTTTTTCAACGATAGGGAAATATTTAGCTGCAACCATTTCTAGCATTGTAGCAACCATTACCGAGTGGTTTGCTTCGCTTATTTAGCTTATTAAACGACTATTTTTCTATAAATTAGGAAGATGGTCGTTTTTTATTGATGGATGAAAATGCATGACTGAATATAATCGTTTGAATGAACGAAACAGTCGTCCCACTAGCAGTTTTCGTTGAATCTTGCTTTTTTCACTGTTATAATCAAAAATAGTTTACATGTGTCGTTTAACAGGAGTGAAAAATTTATGAATCGGGAAGAAAAATTAAATAGACAACAACATATAAGAAATTTTTCCATTATCGCACATATTGATCATGGAAAATCAACGTTGGCAGACCGCATTCTTGAAAAGACGAATGCTCTCTCATCACGCGAAATGAAAAGCCAATTATTAGATGCAATGGATTTAGAACGTGAGCGTGGAATAACGATTAAATTAAATGCGGTTCAGCTAAAATATAAAGCAAAAGATGGTCAAGATTATACATTTCATTTAATTGATACACCGGGACATGTCGATTTCACTTATGAAGTTTCTCGGAGTTTGGCTGCCTGTGAAGGAGCAATTCTCGTAGTGGATGCTGCGCAAGGGATTGAGGCACAGACATTAGCTAATGTGTATTTAGCTCTTGATAATGACCTTGAAATTCTCCCGATTATTAATAAAATCGATTTACCTGCCGCGGACCCTGAACGTGTTCGTCAAGAAATAGAAGATGTCATTGGTCTAGATGCGTCTGAAGCGGTATTAGCTTCTGCTAAAGCTGGAATTGGGATTGAGGAAATTTTAGAACAAATTGTCGAAAAGGTTCCAGCACCAGAAGGCGACCCCGATGCACCGTTACAAGCATTAATTTTTGACTCCCTTTATGACTCTTACCGAGGCGTTATTGCCTATATTCGAATTGTTGAAGGTACGGTAAAAGTAGGAGATAAGATCAAAATGATGGCCACGGGGAAGGAATTCGAAGTAACAGAAGTAGGGGTGTACAATCCAAAGCCTGTTGCTTGTGAAGAGTTAACGGTTGGAGATGTAGGATTTCTAACGGCTTCGATCAAAAACGTTGGAGATACACGTGTTGGGGATACGATCACCTCTGCCATTCATCCAGCTACAGAACCGCTACCTGGTTATAGAAGATTAAATCCAATGGTGTATTGCGGATTATATCCAATTGATACGGCTAAATACAATGATTTACGTGATGCATTAGAAAAATTAGAATTAAATGATTCTGCTCTTCAATATGAGCCTGAAACATCCCAAGCATTAGGGTTTGGCTTCCGCTGTGGCTTTTTAGGTCTATTGCATATGGAGATTATCCAAGAGCGGATTGAACGGGAATTCAAAATCGATTTAATTACCACTGCACCGAGCGTAATCTACAAAGTATTTTTAACAGATGGCTCAGAGATTAGTGTTGATAATCCATCAAATATGCCGGATCCTCAAATGATTGACCGTGTTGAAGAACCTTATGTACGTGCAACAGTGATGGTACCTAATGATTTTGTTGGGGCAGTTATGGAACTCTCCCAAGCAAAACGCGGGCATTTTATTGACATGAAATATTTAGATGAAACACGTGTCAATGTCATTTATGAAATTCCACTATCGGAAATTGTATATGATTTCTTTGATCAATTAAAATCAAACACAAAGGGCTATGCTTCGTTTGATTATGAATTAATAGGATATCAACAATCAAAACTTGTGAAAATGGATATATTATTAAATGGAGAACAAGTGGATGCTTTAAGTTTTATCGTGCATAAAGATTTTGCTTATGATCGTGGGAAAGTCATCGTTGAAAAATTAAAAGAACTTATCCCGAGACAGCAGTTTGAGGTTCCAGTACAAGCGACTATTGGAAATAAGGTGGTTGCCCGTTCAACAATTAAGGCAATGAGAAAAAATGTACTAGCCAAATGTTATGGCGGTGACATTTCCCGTAAACGAAAGCTTCTTGAGAAACAAAAGGAAGGGAAGAAGCGTATGAAACAAGTCGGTTCTGTAGAGGTCCCTCAAGAAGCCTTCATGGCAGTGTTAAAAATGGATGATACAAATAATAAATAAGCATTAAACAATTCCAAACATTTGGGGGGAAGTATCATCACTTCACCCCCTTTCTTATTTTAAAATTTCCCTATTTCTAATGAAAAAGGAATGAGGAGGTTGTCGTTTTTTGAAGGTGGATCAATCTCCTATGTTATGAAAGAAAGTCCAAAAAGTAGTGGAGGGATGAACTAATGATCACATCCGCCTATATTCATATCCCGTTTTGCCATCATATTTGTCATTATTGTGATTTTAATAAAGTTTTTTATAAAGATCAGCCTGTAGATGAATATTTGCACGCGCTTAGAAAAGAAATGGAATTAACGATGGAACATTTTCCGACAAAAGAGTTGAAAACGATCTTTGTCGGCGGGGGCACCCCAACGGCATTATCAAGGAAGCAGCTTGAAATGCTTTGTTCACATATTCGCAGCTCCCTCCCTTTTTCAGAGGGGGAATTTACTTTTGAGGCTAACCCTGGGGAGTTAACGGTCGATAAAATAAAAGTTTTAAAAGAATACGGTGTCAATCGAATTAGTCTCGGGGTTCAATCGTTTCATGATGAATTATTGAAGAAAATTGGTCGGGCACATACAAGGAAAGATGTGTTCGCAACCATAGATGGGCTACAATCAGCTGGATTCGAAAATATTAGTGTCGACTTGATGTATGCACTTCCAGGGCAAACATTAGATGATTTCCGTGAAACATTACAAACAGCCTTCACATTGGAATTGCCCCATTATTCAGCTTATTCATTAATCATTGAGCCGAAGACCATTTTTTATAACTTAATGCAAAAAGGGAAGCTTCCCTTGCCAAAGGAAGAGGTAGAGGCTCGTATGTATGAATTGGTGATGGACCAAATGGAAAAGCACCATCTTCATCAATATGAGATTAGTAATTTTGCGAAGAGAGGGTTTGAAAGTCGCCATAACTCAGTATATTGGAATAATGATGAGTATTATGGTTTTGGAGCTGGGGCACATTCTTATATTAAGGGAAAACGAAAGTCTAATTTTGGACCACTAAAAAAATATATAACCCCGTTGAAAAAGGAAGGTCAATTACCAGTTTTCCAAGAACATCTGCAAACAGTGGAGGAAAAAATGGAGGAAGAAATGTTTCTTGGATTACGCAAGACAGAAGGTGTATCCATTCAGCATTTTCGCAAAAAATTTGGTGAATCCCCTATGCACATATTTGAAAATCAAATAGCTGAAGCCATTCGGAAAGAGCTATTAGAGAAAAATGAAGACTCAATCCGTTTGACTAAAGAAGGGCGCTTTTTAGGAAACGAAGTATTTCAAATGTTTTTGATGAATTAAATCCATCGCCGTCCGGAAAAATAATTATGATTAAACTTTGATAATAGAGGTTAAATGATTGACATCTAATAGTTGATTTGATACTTTATTAAGTAGAATTAGCACTCGTAGTTACAGAGTGCTAACAGAGGTGATGCATGTTGTTAACAGATCGTCAACTACTCATCTTGCAAGTGATTATTGATGATTTTATTCGATCTGCGCAACCAGTCGGCTCACGTAGTCTTTCAAAAAGAAAAGAAATAGCACTAAGCTCTGCTACAATTCGCAATGAAATGGCTGATTTGGAGGAAATGGGTTTTATTGAGAAAACCCATACATCTTCAGGAAGAATACCATCAGAAAAAGGTTACCGTTATTATGTAGATCACTTAATACATCCGCAAAAATTAAACGGGGAAGAGATTAATAAAATTCGGTCGCTATTTGCTGAGAGTATTTATGAGATGGAAAAAGTGGTGCAGAAATCGGCGAAAATACTGTCTGAACTAACGAATTATACTGCGATTGTACTAGGGCCGGAAATAAAAGAAAATAAAGTGAAAAGACTACAAATCGTTCCGTTAAACAAAGAAACAGCGATTGCTATTATTGTCACGAATACAGGACATGTGGAAAATCGTATGTTTTCATTGCCGCCCAATATGGATGCTGCGGACATTGAAAAAATGATCAATATTTTAAATGATCGATTAATTGGCGTTCCTATTATTGAATTACATGACAAGATATATAAGGAAGTTGTTGTTTTACTAAGACAACATATTCGTAATTATGACTCGATTTTACGCACAATCGTAGATGCAATTGACATTCCTTTTCATGAAAAATTGTTTTTCGGTGGAAAAGCAAATATGCTTTATCAACCTGAATTTCATGATATTGCTAAGATCCAGTTACTTATGGAAATGATTGAGCAAGAGAAAGGAATTTACCACCTCATTCGTCAAATCCCAACAGGAATTCAAGTCAAGATTGGCAAAGAAAATGAAAATACCGCCATGGAAGATTGTAGTTTAATTACATCGACTTATTCTATAGGGATGGATCAGGTAGGGACGATCGCCATTTTAGGCCCCACTAGAATGGAATATTCTAGAGTGATTAGTCTACTTGACTTCTTAAGTCATGATATGTCTCGAGCCTTAACGAATCTGTATTTTAGATAATTGGTGTGGTTATATTGAAGGATGATGGGGAAATCAGGCTTTCTGCTGATTTCCCATCAACTATGCTTTTTTTAAGGAACGATTTATTGCTTATGTTCATAAGGTAACATCGTAATAGCATTATAAGGAGGTGAAATGAATGACAGAACAACAAAATTTAAATGAAACTTCAGAAGATCGCGTTTCTGAACAAAGTGAAGAGATTGAAGAAGTGTCTGCTGAAGCAAAAGAACAGGAAGAGGAAACGGTTGAAGAAACATCTGAAGAAACAGTATTGAAAGAACTAGAAGAAAAAATAGAAGAAACAGAAAATCGCTATTTACGATTAATGGCCGATTTTGATAACTTCCGTCGACGAGCTCAATTAGATCGTGAGGCGAGTGCAAAATATAGAGCGCAAAGTTTGATATCTGATTTATTACCTGTCATTGATAATTTCGAGCGAGCTTTAAAGGTTGAAGCTACAAATGATCAATCGAAATCCATTTTAGAAGGTATGGAAATGGTGTACAAGGGGATCATTGAAGCGTTGAAAAAAGAAGGCGTTGAAATCATTGAAGCTATGGGGAAAGAATTCGATCCAAACTTGCATCAAGCTGTTATGACAGCTGAGGATGAAAACTATGATTCTAATATTGTAGTGGAAGAATTTCAAAAAGGATACAAATTAAAGGATCGTGTGATTCGTCCTTCAATGGTAAAAGTCAATCAGTAGATTACATATAATATTAAGGAGGAGTTTTTACCATGAGTAAAATTATCGGTATTGACTTAGGGACTACAAACTCATGTGTTGCGGTATTAGAAGGTGGGGAACCAAAAGTTATTCCTAACCCAGAAGGTAACCGTACATCACCTTCCGTTGTCGCATTCAAAAACGGCGAACGCCAAGTAGGTGAAGTTGCAAAACGTCAATCAATTACAAATCCAAACACAGTGATGTCTGTGAAACGTTATATGGGTACAGATCATAAAATTTCAATTGAAGGAAAAGATTATACACCTCAAGAAATTTCTGCAATGATCTTACAATATTTAAAATCATATGCTGAAGAATATCTTGGAGAGACAGTCGATAAAGCAGTTATTACTGTTCCTGCCTATTTTAATGATGCAGAGCGTCAAGCAACAAAGGATGCTGGACGAATTGCAGGTTTGGAAGTTGAAAGAATTATTAATGAGCCAACAGCTGCAGCGTTAGCTTATGGTCTTGACAAAATGGATGAAGATCAAGTCATTTTGGTTTATGACCTTGGTGGCGGAACATTTGACGTTTCGATTCTTGAATTAGGAGATGGAGTGTTTGAAGTTCGTTCGACTGCAGGGGATAACCGCCTTGGTGGAGATGATTTCGACCAAGTGGTAATGGATTATTTAGTAAGTGAGTTTAAAAAAGAAAATGGTATTGACTTATCAAAAGATAAAATGGCAGTCCAACGTTTAAAAGATGCAGCTGAAAAAGCGAAAAAAGATTTATCAGGCGTATCGTCTACTCAAATTTCCTTACCATTTATTACAGCGGGTGAAGCTGGACCATTGCATTTGGAGTTAACACTAACACGTGCTAAATTCGATGAGCTTACAGCTGATCTCGTAGAACGTACAATGGGCCCTACTCGTCAGGCGCTAAAAGATGCTGGACTAAGCCCTTCTGAAATCGATAAAGTAATTTTAGTGGGTGGTTCCACACGGATACCTGCTGTGCAAGAAGCTATCCGCAAAGAAACAGGTAAAGATCCTCATAAAGGTGTGAATCCAGATGAGGTTGTAGCAATGGGGGCTGCTGTCCAAGGTGGCGTCTTAACTGGTGATGTAAAAGATGTTGTATTATTAGATGTTACACCACTTTCGCTTGGTATTGAAACAATGGGTGGTGTTTCAACGAAATTGATCGATCGAAATACAACGATCCCAACTTCTAAATCGCAAATTTTCTCTACTGCTGCTGATAATCAGACAGCTGTCGATATTCATGTACTTCAAGGGGAACGCCCAATGGCGGCAGATAATAAAACGTTAGGACGTTTCCAATTATCTGATATTCCACCTGCTCCAAGAGGAGTCCCTCAAATCGAAGTAACATTTGATATCGATAAGAACGGAATCGTGAACGTAAGTGCGAAAGATTTGGGAACAGGAAAACAACAAAATATTACGATTAAATCATCTACTGGACTTTCAGATGAAGAAATCGATCGCATGGTAAAAGAAGCGGAAGAAAATGCCGAAGCAGATAGTAAGCGTAAAGAAGAAGTAGAACTTAGAAACGAAGCTGATCAACTGATCTTCACAACTGAAAAGACTTTGAAAGAATTAGAAGGAAAAGTAGATGCTTCTGAAGTGCAAAAAGCAGAAGAAGCGAAGGAAGAATTGAAATCAGCTATTGAGAAAAATGAACTGGAAGAAATCCGCACGAAGAAAGATGCGTTACAAGAAATTGTCCAAAATCTTTCTGTGAAGCTTTATGAAGAAGCGGCAAAACAAGCACAAGCGGCACAAGGGGCTGAAGGCCAAGAAACAGGAAAAGCAGATGACAATGTGGTCGATGCTGAATTTGAAGAAGTAGATGACGATAAAAAATAATAACCTTGATTAAAAAAAGTCAAAGTCAGGATTATCTTGGCTTTGGCTTTTTTAATAAGCAGTTATCTCTACGCTTCGAAGAAAGATGAAAGATTAAGGCGGAAGAATGTCACTTTTACGTAAACATTGCGTTAATATATATATAAATGTTAAAATATCCTTTATGTGAAAGAATCGGGAGTGTTTGAATAATGAGTAAAAGGGATTATTATGAAGTTCTTGGCTTAGGCAAGAATGCTTCGAAAGATGAAATAAAAAAGGCGTATCGTAAGCTCTCTAAAAAGTACCACCCTGATATTAATAAAGAAGCTGGAGCAGAGGAGAAGTTTAAAGAAATAGCTGAAGCTTATGAAGTGTTAAGTGATGAACAAAAGAAAGCGCAATATGATCAATTCGGTCATACGGACCCAAATCAAGGTTTCGGTGGCTTCGGTGGTTCAGGCTTTGGTGGATTCGAGGATATTTTCAATTCATTCTTTGGTGGTGGCGGAAGGAGAAGAGATCCGAACGCACCAAGAGCTGGGGCTGACTTGCAATATACAATGACGATCAATTTTGAGGAAGCCTTTTTTGGGAAAGAAACAGAAATTGAAATCCCAAAAGAAGAAGAATGTGATACATGTCATGGTTCTGGAGCAAAGCCAGGTACGAAAAAAGAAACATGTTCGTACTGTCATGGATCAGGTCAAATTAGTGTGGAACAGAATACCCCGATTGGCCGGATTGTAAATCGCAGTACTTGTCACCATTGTGGTGGATCCGGTCAGATCATTCAAGATAAATGTCGTACATGTGGTGGAAGTGGTCGAGTTCAAAAACGAAGAAAGATCAGTGTGAAAATTCCAGCTGGAATTGACGATGGTCAACAACTCCGGGTTTCAGCTCAAGGGGAGGCAGGAATAAATGGAGGACCTCCTGGTGATCTTTATATCGTGTTCCGTGTGAAACCGCATGAATTTTTTGAACGTCATGAGGATGATATCTATTGTGAAATGCCAATTACGTTCGCACAAGCGGCCTTAGGTGATGAAATTGAAGTACCGACACTACATGGAAAAGTGAAATTAAAAGTTCCTGCAGGTACACAATCAGGAACTAAATTCAGATTACGTGGAAAAGGCGTACCAAATGTCCGCGGGTATGGTACAGGGGATCAGCATATAGTAGTGAAAGTCGTCACACCAACGAAATTAACAGACAGACAAAAGCAATTATTAAAAGAGTTTGCTGAAATAAGTGGTTCAACACCAGATGAACAACAAGAGAGCTTTTTTGACAAGGTAAAACGCGCGATTAAACGTGATTAATTTGAGGATTGGGGTTGGTAGCAATGAAATGGTCAGAAATCAGCATTTTAACAACAAATGAAGCAGTTGAAGCAATTTCGAACATATTACATGATGCAGGCGCAAGTGGCGTGGTGATTGAGGACCCATTAGAATTGGAAAAAGTCCGAGAAAATCAATTCGGAGAAATCTACCAACTCGATCCCAATGATTATCCTTCTGAAGGTGTTATGATCAAAGCTTATTTACCCTTGAATAGTTTTATTGGGGAAACAGTAGAGGAAATAAAACAATCCATCCATAATCTTGCTTCATTTAATATTGATGTTGGAAAAAATGAAATCTCTATTAATGAAGTTCATGAGGAAGAATGGGCCACTGCATGGAAAAAATATTTTCATCCTGTAAAAGTCTCATCAAAATTTACAATTGTTCCCACTTGGGAGGATTATCAACCCATCAATAGTGATGAATTAATCATTGAATTGGATCCAGGGATGGCGTTTGGAACTGGAACACACCCAACGACTGTGATGTGTTTGCAAGCTCTTGAACGTACGGTCAGAGAAGGCGACCATGTTGTGGATGTTGGAACAGGTTCTGGTGTCCTCAGCATTGGAGCTGCTCTGTTAGGTGCGAGACAAGTTACAGCTTTAGACCTTGATCCTGTTGCCGTTGAATCAGCCAAATCCAATATTCGATTAAATAAAGTGGAAGCAAATATTTCTGTTTCTCTTAATAATTTGTTGGATGGAATTCAGGAGAAGGTCGATATAGTTGTCTCTAATATATTGGCCGAGGTGATTGTAAGTTTTACTGGTGATGTGGCAAAGGCGGTAAAACAAAACGGATATTTTATCGCATCGGGAATTATAAAGCAAAAGCAAGATCAAGTGAAGTCCGCAATCGAATCTGTTGGATTTGAAATAACAGAAACGATTGCGATGGAAGATTGGATAGCCATTATTGCAAAAATAAAATAACAAACCATCATAGAAAAAGAGGCGTTTTGGCTTCCAAGCTTCAACCCATCAAACTATCAGGTATATTAGATAAGGCTTACCTTGTTCTGTAAAGGGTTAAGCTCCTAGTGTTTTATGAATGAGGTGGCAATCGTGCAAAGATATTTTCTAAATCAACCCCCAACAGATGGTGATCTTTATAAAATTGAAGGAGAAGATTTTCACCATCTGACAAGAGTCATGAGAATGAAAAAAGGTGATTCTGTCTATATTGTTTTTTCCGATGGACAAGTCGGAATAGCTGAGATACAAGATATTTCCAATGAACAGGCTACCGTAACTATCGTACAATGGATCAATGAGAGCTCCGAGCTCCCTATACATGTGACAATTGCGAGCGGACTGCCGAAAGGGGATAAATTGGAGCTTGTTATACAAAAAGGCACAGAATTAGGTGCAAGTCGATTTATCCCTTTTATCGCAGATCGCTCCGTCGTAAAATGGGATAAAAAGAAAGAAAAAAAGAAGGTAGAACGTTGGGGGAAAATTGCGAAGGAAGCCGCAGAACAATGTCATCGGAGTCAAATTCCGATAATTGAACCCCCAATGGATTTACAAAGATTCATTCAAATAAGTGAACATTATCAATATAAATTATTTGCTTATGAGGAAGAAGCAAAGCAAGGCGAAAGTGAACAATTTTATACGACTTTAAGTAAAATCAAAAAGAAAGAAAGTTTACTTATTGTTTTTGGTCCTGAGGGAGGGTTTTCTGATCGGGAAGCAGAGATCTTGAAAGATTGCGGATTTTTACCTGTTGGATTAGGACCAAGAATTTTGCGCACAGAAACAGCGCCTTTATATGCCTTGTCAGCGATTTCCTACCACTTAGAACTTATGAGGTGATGATGATGCCAAATGTGGCATTCCAAACACTAGGATGTAAAGTCAACCATTATGAAACTGAAGCCATCTGGCAATTATTTAAAGACAAAGGTTATGAACGTGTCGAGTTTGATTCCACATCTGATGTATATGTGATCAATACTTGTACAGTAACGAACACAGGAGATAAAAAAAGTCGCCAAGTGATTCGTCGTGCTGTTCGCAAAAATCCGGATGCCGTTATTTGTGTGACCGGTTGTTATGCCCAAACATCCCCAGCTGAAATTATGGCGATACCTGGGGTGGATGTTGTCGTTGGAACACAAGACCGTGCGAAAATGCTTGATTATATTGAGCAGTATAAAAAAGAACGTGAACCGATTAACGGTGTTAAAAATATTATGAAAAACCGTGTATATGAGGAATTGGATGTCCCTGCTTTTACTGACCGAACACGTGCATCTTTAAAAATTCAAGAGGGATGTAATAATTTCTGTACATTTTGTATTATTCCGTGGGCTCGGGGATTAATGCGTTCTCGCGATCCTAAAGAAGTAGTGCGACAGGCACAACAATTAGTAGATGCAGGCTATAAAGAGATTGTCCTTACAGGAATTCATACAGGTGGTTACGGGTCCGACATGAAGGACTATAATCTAGCGATGTTGTTGAAGGATTTAGAAGCAGAGGTGAGGGGACTTAAACGCATCCGCATTTCCTCGATCGAAGCAAGTCAATTAACAGATGAGGTCATTCAAGTGATCGATCAGTCGAACATCGTCGTGCGACATCTTCATATTCCATTGCAATCAGGATCCAACTCGGTGTTAAAACGAATGCGCCGTAAATACACAATGGAGTTTTTTGGCGACAGACTTACGAAACTTCGCCAAGCTCTTCCTGGACTAGCCGTCACTTCAGATGTCATTGTTGGTTTTCCAGGTGAGACAGAAGAGGAGTTCATGGAAACGTATCGTTTTGTTAAAGAACATCATTTTTCTGAACTGCATGTGTTCCCATATTCAAAACGAACGGGGACCCCTGCTGCTCGAATGGAAGATCAAGTGGATGAAGAAGTGAAGAATGAACGTGTCCATCGTCTTATTGAACTGTCAAACCAATTGGCGAAGGAGTATGCTTCTCAATTTGAAAATGAAGTATTAGAAGTCATTCCTGAAGAAAAATATAAAGCAGATCCTGATAGTGGACTTTATGAAGGATATACAGATAATTATTTGAAGGTTGTCTTTCCTGCAACAGAAGAAATGGTCGGGAAAATTGTAAAAATCAAAATTACTAAAGCGGGATATCCATACAATGAAGGTCAATTCGTCCGAGTTGTCGATGATGTTCCAGCAGAAAAAACAGCTGCAATAAACTAAAAGGAAAAAGAGTGCTTTCGTTCCATGGTAACGTGATTGGTTATCAATGGAATGGGCACTTTTTCGTTTTAGTCAAATATTTTTCGTAGATTGTCTTTATTTCCTATGGATTTTAGAAAAAGGGATTATTTTGCAGAAGCGACCTCTTAATTCCAAGGATCGTGGAGTAAGATCATGCAAAAAATAGCTTCGATGATCGTTTCTCGATATTCATTTGAGACCGTGGTACAATTAAGAGGTACGTACAACCTACTGGAAGGAGTTTAAACATGTCTGAAACAATTGCGAAGATGATTGATCATACATTATTAAAACCTGAAGTGACAAAGGAACAAATTAGAAAATTATGTGAAGAGGCAAAAAACTATAGATTTGCTTCTGTTTGTGTAAACCCTACGTGGGTATCATATGCAAGTGAACTTCTGGAGAATTCTGATGTAAAAGTGTGTACAGTCATTGGATTTCCACTTGGAGCGACTACACCGGAGACAAAAGCATTTGAAACGACAAATGCAATTGAAAATGGGGCAACAGAAGTGGATATGGTGCTCAATATTGGAGCCTTAAAAAGCCAGAATGATTGCTTAGTTGAAAAAGATATTAAGGCTGTTACAGCTGCTGCAAAAGGGAAGGCATTGACGAAGGTTATCATAGAAACTTCACTTCTTACAGATGAAGAGAAGGTAAAAGCTTGTGAACTAGCTGTTAAATGTGGAGCGGATTATGTGAAAACATCTACCGGTTTTTCGACTGGTGGAGCAACGGTAGAAGATGTACAACTAATGCGTCAAACTGTAGGCCCAGAAATTGGGGTAAAAGCATCAGGTGGAGTAAGAAGTGTTCAGGATGCAAAAGCGATGATTACAGCAGGAGCAACTAGAATTGGTGCAAGCTCTGGAGTCGCCATTATCGAGGGCTATACAAGTGAAAGCGATTATTAAGAAAAAACACCTGTTTAACGAACAATCAGTGGGAATGAACAACCCCCACTGATTGTTTTCACTCTATTTAATTTGTAAAAGTGGAGGGGGGATGTGACTTTCCGTGGATTTTTAGGATGAATTTGGCAAACAGATTAGCAAAAGGCAAGACACCGACAGAACATAATACATTGAAAACAACACTTGCATGAGCTAATTGTGTTTGCGGTGAAGATGTCAAAGAAATAGCTAGATTGGAAAGTTTAGGGATAAAAGGTAGAAAGGTCATCACTCCAAGTACATTGAGCCATATATGAGCATAGGCGGTTAATTTTGCTTCGTTTCCTGCTCCAATCGTGGCTAAATAAGCTGTAATACAAGTGCCGATATTAGCCCCTAACATAATGGCAATCCCCGTATCTAATGTGATCACCCCAGAAGCTAAAAAGCCCATGGCAATCCCAGTCATGGCTGTACTTGATTGAATAATCGCGGTGATGATCACGCCAAATAAAACAGCAGATAAAACATGATGATCGACCAATTGTAGCACATTGGAGATCGAGGCAATCTTCTGCATTGGCTTTGTCAGCCATTCAAATGCATTCATGCTTGAGAACACAAGGGCAATCCCAATAAATATATAGGATAAACTATTGAACATTGGATGTCTAAGGAACAATAGAATGATACCCAAAATAAACAGTGGGATAATGAAAATATCGATGTTAAATGTAATCAGTTCTAGAGTGAAAGTAGTGCCAATATTTGTTCCTAGAATGATTCCAATCGTTTGAGGAAATGTTAACACTTTCGCTGACACTAGTCCTACTGTTAGGACCATGACGGCAGAACTGCTTTGCAGTATGCCGGTAATGCCAGTCCCAACAAGAAGTCCTCTAAATGGAGTGCTTGTAAGACGGGAGATCCATGTTTTTATTTTATGACTGGATAGATTAAATAACCCTACCCTTAACCAGGTCATTCCAAGAATAAAACATCCGATAAAAAATAAAAATAAAAAAATATAAAGCATGTCCTCACCTCCATAACAATGTATGAAGAAAATATGTGTGAAATACCATGCATGAACATAAAAATTCAGACCATTTAATCTGTGAATTTTTGTCATAATATAGGGTGAATAGACAGAATATAATAAAGATATAAAAGAAAGATTTGTTGACCTATAGACACGCTTATATTATAATTGCAAAGTACATGGAATTTCCATAACGGAACATGTAATCGTAATGTGTTCGGAGGGAGGGAAAGAGAAATGTCAAAAACAGTAGTTCGCAAAAATGAATCGCTAGATGATGCTCTTCGTCGCTTTAAACGTACAGTATCGAAAACTGGTACATTACAAGAGTATAGAAAACGCGAATTTTATGAAAAGCCAAGCGTAAGACGTAAGAAGAAGTCTGAAGCGGCTAGAAAACGTAAATGGTAAGAGAGGGTGTTTGCGACAATATGAGTCTTCTCGAACGTTTGAACAATGATATGAAACAAGCGATGAAGAATAAAGAAAAAGATCGACTCTCTGTCATTCGTATGATAAAAGCTTCATTGCAAAATGAAGCCATTAAGCTTGGAAAACAAGAATTAACGGCTGATGAAGAGTTAACAATCCTTTCTCGTGAAGTGAAACAAAGAAGAGACTCCCTCCATGAATTTGAAAACGCAGGTCGACAAGATCTCGTTGAAAAAATTGAAACTGAACTTACTTACGTCAACATATATATGCCTGAGCAACTTTCTGAAGAGGAAATTGAAGAAATTGTAAAAGAAACCGTTTCTGAAGTAAATGCTACTTCAAAAGCTGATATGGGTAAAGTGATGGGCACGCTCATGCCGAAAGTGAAAGGCAAAGCAGATGGTGCTCTTGTAAATAAGCTAGTTCAGAAATATTTATCTTAAAATGAGAGATGGTTTTTTACCATCTCTCATTTTTCATGATAAGGTAATCAAAATTCTGTTTTTTATCCAGCCTTTAAAAAAATTTGAAACTTTCCACATCAATAGACGTAAATAGGAATATAGATCTCAGTTGGAAAGGGGTGGTTTCAATTCGGTGGAAATCAATTGTCTTTTCATTATTGTCAATCTTCATTATGGTTGTATTGATTCCACATACACCACAGGCTTCAAATGATCAAGTATATGTCGTTCCCCTTCATAATGAAGTTGAAAAAGGTCTTTATGCTTTCTTAAAACGTGCACTAGAAGAGGCAAAGGAAAATAAAGCGAAGCTAGTCGTTTTGGATGTCCATACTCCTGGAGGACTTGTAGATGCTGCAACTGAAATAGGAAAATTATTAGATAATTCTGGGATTCGAACGGTTGCCTTTGTCAATGACCGTGCCCTATCTGCTGGCGCTTTTATTTCCTTACACACTGATGCCATTTATATGGTCCCTAATGGACAGATTGGAGCTGCAGCTATTATTGATCAGGAAGGAAATATGGCGGATAAGAAAGCCCAAAGCTACTGGAAAGCGGCAATGAAGAGTGCTGCTGAGACAAATGGTTTAGACCCAATTTATGCGATGGCCATGGCGGACCCTGACATTAATTTACCCAAATATGATGCTGGAAAAGGGAAACTTCTTACTTTAACATCAAAACAAGCTGAAGAAGTAGAATACTCAAAGGGGACGACATCCAATCTTCAAGAAGTTTTAACAGCTGAAGGTTTAGCAAATAGTGAAATTATCAAAGTTGAAGAAAGCTTTGCTGAGAAAATTGCACGCTTCATTACGAATCCAGTTGTTGTCCCTATTTTACTTTCGATTGCAAGTCTTGGTCTAATCGTTGAACTGTATTCCCCTGGTTTTGGCATTGCGGGATCGATGGGTTTATTATCATTAGTTTTATTTTTTTATGGCCATTTAGTAGCAGGTCTTGCGGGTTATGAATCCATTTTATTATTTATATTAGGAATTATACTAATCGTAGTAGAATTTTTTGTCCCAGGTGGGATTGTTGGGATATTAGGAGCAGTATCCATTATTTCAAGTATTGTCATCGCTGGGGAAAGTGTAAAATGGATGGGGATTTCGCTTCTGATTGCTTTTGGGATTGCAAGTTTAGCAATGATTATTATGGTAAAGGTGCTTGGAAAAAGGATGAAATTTTTCAAAAAAATCATTTTAACCGATTCAACTACGACTGAAAAAGGATATGTATCCAATATAAACCGTGGGGATTTACTTGGAAAAATCGCTGTAACTATTACCCCCTTAAGACCTTCAGGAACGGTTTTAGCCAATGACGAGCGGATTGATGCTGTTTCTGAAGGAGGTTATATTGAGAAGGATAGACAAGTGAAAATAATTAAAGTGGTAGGTTCGCGCATTGTTGTGCGAGAAATAGATCAATAGAGGAGGAGAAAAATGATTACTGCAGAAATGATTTTATTATTAGTTATCATTGCCGCTGTCATTATTGTATTAGCAGTATTCTTCACATTTGTACCTGTCATGCTGTGGATTTCCGCTCTTGCTGCAGGGGTAAAAGTGAGTATATTTACACTAGTAGGAATGAGGTTAAGACGAGTTATTCCTAGTAGAGTCATCAATCCATTAATTAAAGCTTCTAAAGCTGGAATTAATGTTACTACAAATCAACTTGAAAGCCATTATTTAGCTGGTGGGAATGTAGATCGTGTTGTCAATGCATTAATCGCAGCTCAACGTGCAAATATTGCCTTAACATTTGAAAGATGTGCAGCTATTGATTTGGCTGGACGTGACGTGTTAGAAGCTGTGCAAATGAGTGTAAATCCAAAAGTCATTGAGACTCCATTTATTGCGGGGGTTGCGATGGATGGGATTGAAGTAAAGGCGAAAGCTCGTATTACCGTCCGTGCGAATATTGAGAGATTAGTCGGTGGTGCTGGAGAGGACACAGTTATTGCGCGTGTAGGCGAAGGGATTGTTTCCACAATCGGTTCTTCAGATGATCATAAAAAAGTACTAGAAAACCCTGACTTGATTTCACAAACGGTTTTATCGAAAGGATTAGACGCTGGAACTGCCTTTGAAATCCTATCAATTGATATTGCGGATGTAGATATCGGTAAAAATATCGGGGCTGAACTGCAAACGGAGCAAGCTGAAGCCGATAAGAAAATTGCCCAAGCAAAAGCAGAGGAAAGACGGGCGATGGCGGTTGCAAACGAACAAGAAATGAAAGCGCGTGTACAAGAAATGCGTGCAAAAGTAGTAGAAGCAGAGGCAGAGGTACCTCTTGCAATGGCCGAGGCATTGCGCGACGGGAATATTGGTGTGATGGACTATATGAATATCCGTAATATTGAAGCAGACACTGACATGAGAGGTTCCATTGGAAAAATGTCTTCGGATGATAAAAATGGCCCTGGAAATAACTTAAGAAATTCATAATCCCTTTTTAAGCTCAAACTCACATCCCTATTAGATAAGGGAGGGAAAGAACATGGAATCCATTATTATCGCCATCGTGCTAGGATTAATTGGAACAGTCTTTAATAAAATGAATAAATCAGATGAGGATAAACAACCAAAAAAACCGACCCCAACACCAACGAGAATACCTGATCAGCGTTCGATAGGAAAGTTCGAAAGGGAAAAAGTAGAAGAGAAGAGTTTTACTGAAAATGAGACGGTGTTGAATTCACATTATGAAAAGACAAAACAACAAGTAGAAGAAACGATCCTACAATTAGCGAAGGAAGAAAAGCAATTAGAAAGACAGATTCATCTTCAGAAGCAAAAGGTGAATACTTTTAAGGAAAAAAGACACCCACTCATGGCAAATGAAGATGAATTGGTGAAAGGAATTATTTTATCCGAGATACTGGGCCCCCCTAGGGCGAAGAAAAAACAAATAAGAGACTGAAAATATGATTAAAAAAGTGATGAAACCCATCTTTCACTCATACATATGAGTTGAAAGGGGGTTCTTTTTTTATGGCGAAAAAGTGGGGACAACAAATGAAGCGCTGGATCATGAAATCAATGGATTTACCAGAAGATGTCATGATGGACCTACCTCGTATTACAATGATCGGACAACTTCACATATATATTGAAAACCACAGGGGTTTATTAACATTTTCAGATAAAGAAATAAGACTTTTGTTGGCCCAGGGTCAATTATTGGTGAAAGGGGATTCTTTTGTCATCAAAACGATTTTACCTGAAGAAATATTACTAGAAGGGAAAATTGATCAGGTTCTTTATTTAGATAAGTAAGGGGGCGGTCTTGTGAAAAATCAGTGGGTTACTTTTGTGAAAGGTAAAATTCTGATAAAGGCGGAAGGAAGGGGAGTCGAACGATTTATTAATCAACTGACTCGTTCTCAATTACCCATCTGGGATGTGAAGAAACATGGTTCCGAAGCGATTACTTTTTATATATTCTTAACGGATGTACATAAATTACGTGAGGCAGCAAGATCATTTGACGGGGACATTCGGTTGATGAGAGGCGGGGGGGCCCCGTTTTTATGGAAAAGGCTTTTGAAAAATGCTGGATTTCTAATCGGAAATTTTGCCTTTTTTGCGGTCATCCTTATCCTTTCTAATATGGTATGGGGAATTGAAATTAAAGGGGCAAGTCCTGCAATGGAACATGCGATACGAAAAGAACTTACGAATATGGGAATCAAAAAAGGAGAATTACAATTTTTTGTAGATGATGTAGAAACGATTCAAAGAAAATTATCAGAAAGAGTAGATGGGATTACATGGGTAGGAGTTCAATTAAAAGGGACAACCTTTCACTTTCAAGTCGTAGAGAAAAATCAACCAAAGCAAGAGGGACGAGTGGGACCCCAGAATTTAGTCGCTAAAAAGAAAGCAGTCATTGTAAAACTATTCGTTGAAGAAGGACAGGCGCTAGTCAAAAAAAATCAGTACGTAACGAAAGGACAAATATTAGTATCCGGACTAATTGGAAATGAGGAGGAAGAAAAGCAGATAGCGGCAAAAGGGATCGTCATGGGGGAAACATGGTATAAATCAACAGTGGAGATTCCGTTACAATCGAAATTTGAAGTATACAATGGAAATGAACTACGGAAACAATCCCTTGTATTAGGTGGGGTGAAGATCCCGATTTGGGGGGGTAAAAAAATAAAGTTTGCAAATTATAAAATAGAAGAAGACAAAAAAGATGTGAAGTTTTTGAAATGGAAGCTTCCTATTCAATATGTTAAAACAACTGTTCGGGAAAATGAAGAAATCACCCGAAAATACTCGAAGGAAGAAGCATATGAAGTAGCAAAAAATCTCGCGCGGAAAGACTTAAATAAAAAAATTGCTAAAGATGCCAAAATTACTGGGGAAAAAATTTTGCACGAGCAGATAGAGAATGGTAAAGTAAGATTAACAATATATTTCCAAGTGGTTGAAAATATTGCAGTTGGACATCCAATCATTCAAGGAGATAAAAAAGATGACAGAAAAGACAAAAGCACTTGATTTACAGCTTGATAACCCAAACGAAGCAGTATTGCTTCTAGGAAATTCAGATCATAATATAAAAGTAATAGAAGAGGAAATACCGGTTACAATCGTGACGAGAGGGGAGAGAATTCTCGTTACAGGCCCTGAAAGCGAAATGAAGTTAGCGAAAGAAATTTTAAAACAATTGATAACGGTCATTCGTAAGGGAATACAAATTAGTCAAAGAGACGTTGTAAATGCCGTTCAAATGGCAAAACAAGGAACGATTGAATATTTCCATGAATTATATGAAAAGGAAATAACCAAAAATGCAAAAGGCAAATCAATCCGAGTTAAAACAATTGGTCAGCAGAATTATATAACAGCTATACGGAAAAATGACCTTGTTTTTGGAATTGGACCTGCAGGGACAGGGAAAACGTATTTAGCTGTTGTTATGGCTGTGAACGCATTGAAAAAAGGTGAAGTTAAAAGAATTATTCTCACTCGACCGGCCGTCGAAGCAGGAGAAAGTTTAGGTTTTTTACCAGGTGACTTGAAGGAAAAAGTCGACCCTTATTTACGACCGTTATACGATGCACTTCATGATGTATTAGGATCTGAGCATACACAGCGGCTAATTGAACGAGGAACAATCGAAATTGCCCCGCTCGCTTATATGAGAGGGAGAACATTAGATGATGCTTTCGTTATATTAGATGAAGCACAAAATACGACAAAAGCCCAAATGAAGATGTTTTTAACCCGTTTAGGTTTCGGTTCAAAAATGGTGATTACAGGAGACCGGACTCAAATCGATCTGCCTAAAGGGGTACAATCTGGTTTAGTTTCTGCAGAACATGCATTAAAAAATGTCCTTGGAACCGCCTTTATCTATTTAGAGCAATCTGATGTCGTTCGTCATCCATTAGTTGCCCGAATTATAAATGCATATGAACAACTTGATCAATAAAGCAATTTTACATGGTTAGGACAAAATTCCTTTACCCAAGCTTTTTTGAACCTGGGTGGAGTCCATTCACTTTATGATTCAATAAGTTCAACTAACATTTAGTGGAGAATGGCCGAACCTACTGAATGTTAATTGAACTTTATTTTTTTTAGGTTTGTTCATTTTTGCGATATAATGATGAATGATATAAAAAGTGATTTTGAGCATAGTGAGAAAATACCTATCCGCTGATAGGGGGCTAAATGATGAAAATACAATCCTATATAACCCAAATTCGAGCTATTTTCAGCTACAGAGTTTTTACTATTAGCATCTTTGTCTTGTTGGCCTTCGTAATTTTTGGGATTCTTTTTTCAAATGTGAAACCGCAGACATATGATATTGAACTATTTTCCATATCTGACAAGACGATACGCTCTCCTAAAACCGTGCAAGACGAAATAAAGACAGAAGAGGAAAGGCAAAAAGCTGCAGATGAGGTAGAGCCTGTCTTTGTTTATAAAAAAGATATTGTTCAAAATCGCGTATCGCTTATTACATCGATCTTTGACTTTGTAGAGGAGGTTCATAAAGAAACGGAAGATTTTAACGAGGATGAAAAAGCAAAATTAGCTAGCTTAAAGAAAAAGTTAACAGAAAATGTAACGGAAGATGTTACAAAATCGATGAGTGATCAAACATTAACGGCCCTTTTACAGGCAGATACAAAAGAGTTAGCACATGTGAAAAAAATTGTGATCGAGCAAGTGGGCTTTTTTCTTCAAAATCGTATTCGCGATGACTCCATTGATACATTTAAAAATCAGATTGAAGAAACAATTGAAAACTATTCTTTCAATCCTACATTAAAAGTGGCTGCTGTTGATATTGCTAGATATGCGATTGTTCCAACTGAAATATATAATGAACAATTGACAGATGAGCGGAAAGAATTAGCGATGGATAATGTTGAACCTATTAGAATTCTACAAGGGCAAGTCGTTGTCCAAGAGGGACATCTAATTGACCGAGAAACATATAGACAACTGGAACTGTTAGGCTTACTTGAAAGTAACACGACATTTAAACCACTTATCGGTCTCGGTTTGTTTGTCATCGTCTTGATTTCCCTTTTATACTACTATTTTCATACCCTTTCCGTTTCAGAAGAAAAGAAACAAACCTATTTAATTTTAATTAGCTCGATTTTTATCCTATCTTTAATTCTAATGAAGATCGTAGAGATTATAGAACAACCAGATGCGATTCTTTTAAGCTATATTTTTCCTGCAGCTATGGCCCCGATGTTAATCAGTATTATGTTAAATGAACGGATTGCTATGGTCATGACAATTTTACTCGCTTCATGTGGGAGCATTGTATTTCACGACGGAATTACTGGGTCTGTCAATATGGAAATGGCCCTCTACATATTATTAAGTGGCCTTTCAAGTGTGTTATTTTTAGCTAATCAACAAAGGTCAAGCATCTTGAAGGCAGGACTTTATGTTTCGATCATTAATGTATTCGTCATTTTGTTTTTGAAATTACTTGGGAGCGGTCAATATACAAATGTAGAATATATTTACTATACTAGTTTCGCTTTTATTTCAGGTATTTCATCATCCGTTTTCACGATTGGGCTTTTGCCATTTTTTGAAGCGGGATTTGGAATTTTATCAACGATGAAGCTTATTGAGTTATCAAATCCCAATCATCCACTTTTAAAAAAATTATTAGTTGAAACACCTGGAACTTATCATCATAGTGTCATGGTAGCCAATCTTGCAGAATCTGCGTGCGAAGCAATTGGCGCTAACGGATTGCTTGCTCGTGTAGGATGTTATTATCATGATATTGGAAAGACAAAAAGGCCACAGTTTTTTATCGAAAACCAAATGAACATAGACAATCCTCATGATTGTCTATTACCTGAAATAAGCAAAAGAATTATTATTGATCATGTTTCAGATGGGGTAAAAATGCTCCAAAAATATAAACTTCCAAAGGAAATTATCGAAATAGCTCGGCAACATCATGGAACGACTTTGGTGAAATATTTTTACTTAAAGGCAAAGGAAAAAGATGAAGAGGTTGTGGAGGAAGACTTCCGTTATTCTGGACCTAAACCCCAGACGAGAGAGATTGCGGTCATTAGTATCGCAGATAGCGTAGAGGCCGCTGTTCGCTCCATGAAAAAACCAACACCAGAGCAAATTCGGAATTTAGTTCATCGAATTGTTCAGGATCGCCTTCAAGATGGTCAATTTAATGAATGTGATATTTCCTTGAAAGAGTTAGAAATCATCAAAGAAACTTTATGTGAATCATTAAATGGGATCTTTCATTCAAGAATTGAATATCCCGAATTAAAAGATGGTTCAATTACAATGAAATAGTTTACTGGAGGAGTCCAAATGAGTTTAATCATTGACTTAGTAGATGAGACAAATAGGCTAGATAAGGAAGCCTTTCAATTGGTTGAAAGTATTTTACAATTTGCTTCAACTAAAGAAGGGATAGAGCAAGATAGTGAAGTATCGGTCACCTTTGTTGATAATGATCGAATACAGGAAATTAACCGAGAGTATCGTGATAAAGACCAACCAACAGATGTTATTTCTTTTGCATTAGAAGAAATGGCGGAAGATGAAATCGAGATTTCGGGAGTGGATATGCCAAGAATATTAGGGGATATTATTATTTCCGTACCGAAAGCGAAACAACAGGCTGAAGAATATGGACATTCCTTTCAGCGGGAATTAGGATTCCTTGCATTACATGGTTTCTTACATCTATTAGGTTATGACCATATGGTAGAGGAAGATGAGAAACAGATGTTCGGAAGACAAAAGGAAATATTGAAACAGTATGGACTTGAAAGATAAACGTACATTTAGCCTTCAACGTTTAAAAAGATCATTTTCTTATGCCTTAAATGGAATAAAGTTAGCAATGGGTGAACCTAATTTTCGCATTCATCTAATTGCTTCACTTTGGGTTATTTTATTCGGTTTTATTTTTTCTTTAACAAGAGTTGAATGGGGGATCATCCTCCTGTTGATTTTTGGCATGTTTACCCTTGAAATGATGAACACAGCGATTGAGCGAACAGTAGATATGGTGACAAAGGAATTTCATCCATTAGCGAAAATGGCCAAAGATATTGCCGCAGGGGCCGTTTTATTGTTTGCCATTCTTTCTGTCATATTAGGAATGCTCATTTTTATTCCAAAAGTCATGATGTATTTCTAAAGAGGAAAAGGGCTGTTCTAAATTAGTTTTGGGACAACCCTTATTTCCTCTTTCACAATCTTTTTTTACGAAGAACCTGCCATTTCCAAAATAAACGGATTTAAAATCGGTCATTTTTTTTGGTAGGTTGTCCTTCATGCGGGTAGAAAATATTTTTTTGTCCATTTGAATTCAAAGGTTTTGTTCGTTAAAATAAGTATATAGCTTCTAACCAATAAAAGCTAAAGGTCGAGTGGGGAGCATGACATTTTAATAATGAATGGATAAAAAATGATACAGCTCTAAATGAATAGGCGAAATATTTGATTTTTCTGAAAATTTATCAATAATACCTTACAAAATGAGGATTTTCGTGTAAAATTAATATAAAGGAGCTCGAGGGAGATGGATCATCAACAACTGGTAGAACAAGCAAAGTTGGCAAGGGAACGGGCTTATGCACCTTATTCAAAATTTCCGGTTGGAGCCGCGCTTTTAACAAGAGAGGGAAAAGTTTATCTTGGTTGCAATATTGAAAATGCGGCATACAGCATGTGTAATTGTGCAGAGAGAACGGCGCTATTTAAAGCGCTTTCAGAAGGGGATCGGAAATTTACAGCGTTGGCCGTCATTGCAGATACAGATCGCCCAGTTCCGCCTTGTGGTGCATGCCGACAAGTGATTTCTGAGCTATGCCCGAATGAAATGAAAGTGGTTCTATCCAACCTTAAAGGAGAAATAAAAATAGTAACAGTTGAAGATTTATTGCCTGGAGCTTTTTCACCGGAGGATTTAAATGAATAACACAACAATTGAAGAAAAATATAAATCAGGATTTATATCCATTATTGGAAGACCGAATGTAGGAAAATCTACATTTCTAAATCAAGTAATCGGACAAAAAATCGCCATTATGAGTGATAAACCGCAAACAACAAGAAATAAAGTACAGGGAGTCTATACAACAAATCAATCACAACTCATTTTTATTGACACACCTGGTATTCATAAGCCGAAGCATAAGCTTGGTGATTTTATGATGAAAGTGGCCATGAACACATTAAAAGAAGTTGACCTTGTGTTATTTATGGTCAACGTAACAGAGGGATATGGTCGGGGCGATGAGTTTATTATCGAAAAATTAAAGGGGATTAAAACTCCTGTGTTTTTAGTTTTAAATAAAATTGACGCCATTCACCCGGATCAATTATTACCGATGATAGAACAATATAAAAATCTTTATGATTTTAAAGAGATCATTCCTATCTCTGCTTTAGAAGGGAATAATATCGATCAGTTGCTTAAGGAAATCACTGAATATATGCCTGAAGGCCCCCAATATTATCCAGCAGATCAAGTAACCGATCATCCAGAACGATTTATCATTTCTGAATTAATTCGAGAGAAAGCTTTGCATTTAACAAAGGAGGAGGTTCCACATTCACTTGCCGTCACGATTGATAAAATCGACCATCGAAACAATCAAGACCTCGTTCATGTCATGGCGACAATCATTGTGGAACGTGACTCTCAAAAAGGCATTGTGATCGGCAAACAAGGAAGAATGCTGAAAGAAATCGGTAAGAGGGCACGGGTTGATATTGAGAATTTATTAGGAACGAAAATATTCCTCGAGCTTTGGGTGAAAGTGCAGAAGGACTGGCGTAATAAGGCGATTCATTTGCGAGATTTTGGATTTAAGGAAGATGAATACTAATCTTAATTTAGTAAATTTTTCTCCTAATAATCTGTTTTGCAAGTGGTGATGATAATGACTAACGAGGGAGTTGCTAGGTTCAAACTTAGAAAGGTGGGAATTTACTTATGTTAGATTTTACCTGGAGAGTATTTTCAGAAACAGGATGCATCGACACTTATTTATTATTTAAAGAGTTGGAGAAAGAACAGCAAAGTGACCCATTAGCTACAGATGATGAACTAGCAGAAGCAGACTTCCCATTAACTTAACCCATCACCCGAGAGAACGAAAGAAGGGTGGCCTTCATTTCATGTTTCAAAAATGTGAAGGGATTGTTATACGTACGACAAACTATGGAGAATCCAATAAAATAACAACGATTTTCTCAAGAGAATTTGGGAAAATTGGATTGATGGCAAGAGGCGCTAAGAAACCAAATAGTCGCCTCTCTGCCATTACTCAACTCTTTACCCATGGTCAATTCTTATTTCAAAAAACAAGCGGATTAGGAACTTTACAGCAAGGTGAAATGACGACAACGATGCGAAATATTAAAGAGGATTTAATTAGAACATCGTATGCGTCTTATATAGTCGAACTTTTAGATAAGGGAGTCGAGGATAGAAAGCCGAATCCCTATCTATTTGAACTTTTATTACAAACGCTTCAGTACATTCATGAGGGCTACGATAATGAAATTGTAACCAATATTTTCGAAATGAAAATGTTACAAGTTATTGGGATCAGTCCGGAATTAAATCAATGCGTTCATTGTGGAGAACGGGAAGGAAGGTTTGCCTTTTCCATTCGCGAAAATGGTTTCCTTTGTCACCGTTGTTTTGAGGTCGATCCTTATTTACTCCCCATTTCACAAGCTACCGCAAAACTATTACGACTTTTTTATTATTTTGATTTAAACCGTCTGGGAGATATTCATGTGAAAGAACAAACAAAAAAAGAAATAAGAACGGTTATTTCTATGTATTACGATGAATATTCTGGGCTATATTTGAAATCAAGACGATTTCTCGAACAAATGGAGAGAATGAAAGATTTCTTACATAATCCTTCGAAAGATTGACAAATGAAAGAATTTAGATTAAATTTTTTACATGAATAATATTTATGCTGCAAAGATGGAAAAAAGTACTTAATTTCTACTATAAAAGCGAACCTAGGATAGTGAGAGCTAGGGATAGAGGATTGAGGAAAAGGCAAACCGGAGCAGATTTTTTAAAGAAAGTGGCCGTCAATTAGAACGGCAAATAGGGTGGAACCGCGGGTAAACTCTCGTCCCTATGCATGATGCATAAGGACGGGGGTTTTTTGTTTTTTTTTAATTTATTATGAATGAAAAGGTGGGGGTATGATGAATATCCAACAAATGATTCTTACGTTACAAAAACATTGGTCTGATCAAGGATGTATCTTAATGCAAAGCTATGATGTCGAAAAAGGTGCTGGTACCATGAGCCCATACACTTTTTTACGAGCAATTGGACCTGAACCTTGGAATGTAGCCTATGTAGAGCCGAGTCGTCGACCAGCAGATGGCCGTTATGGCGAAAATCCAAACCGGTTATATCAACATCATCAGTTTCAAGTGATTATGAAACCTTCTCCAGACCATATTCAAGAGCTTTATTTAGATTCTTTACGTGCTCTAGGGATTGACCCGCTTGAACACGATATTCGATTTGTAGAAGATAACTGGGAAAATCCATCTTTGGGATGTGCTGGTCTTGGTTGGGAAGTATGGCTAGATGGAATGGAAATTACACAATTTACCTATTTCCAACAAGTGGGTGGATTAGAATGTAAACCAGTATCAGTGGAAATTACTTATGGAATTGAGCGATTAGCTTCTTATATTCAAGATAAAGAAAATGTATTTGATTTAGAATGGACAGAAGGATTTACAGTACGCGATATTTTTTATCAACCAGAATATGAACATTCAAAATATACATTCGAAACATCTGATCCAGTTATGTTATTTAACCTGTTTACAATTTATGAAAAAGAAGCAATGCGCCAAATGGAAGAGGGACTTGTACATCCTGCTTATGACTATGTATTAAAATGTTCTCACGTATTTAATGTGCTGGATGCTAGAGGATCCATTTCTGTAACTGAAAGAACAGCCTATATTGGACGCATGAGAAATTTAGCAAGAAGAATTGCTAAAACATTTTATGAGGAAAGAGAAAAATTAGGTTTTCCAATTTTAAAGGCGGAGGAGGAATCAAGTCATGAGTAAACAAGATTTATTATTGGAAATTGGTTTAGAGGAATTGCCAGCACGGTTTGTAACTGAATCGATGAAGCAACTTGGTCGAAAAATCGAGTCATTTTTATCAGATTTAAAAATTCCTTACGGAGAAGTCACTTTATACTCAACTCCCCGCCGACTAGCAGTTCTTATTCAAGATGTGGCTGAAGCGCAAGAAGACATCCATGAAGAGGTAAAAGGACCTGCGAAAAAGGTTGCTCTTAACGAGAAAGGTGAATGGTCCAAGGCGGCCATTGGGTTTACTAAAGGAAAAGGCATGACGACTGAGGATATTTATTTTAAAGAATTAAAAGGTGTTGAATATGCCTTCGTAAATAAGTTTGTAAAAGGACAAAAAACCATTGATCTCCTGCCACAGTTGAAAGAGATCATTACGGGAATGACTTTTGGAAAAAACATGCGTTGGGCAAATAATAACTTGAAATTTGTTCGCCCAATTAAATGGTTAGTCGCATTGTTCGGAGGAAAGATTATTCCATTCTCCATCACCAATGTTCATACAGACCGAATCAGTTTTGGACATCGTTTTTTGGGAGAGAAAGTAGAGATTACATCTCCAACCGAATATGAATCTATTTTAAAAGCGCAATATGTCATTGTAAATTCAGAAGAACGAAAACAAATGATCGTTAAGCAACTTCATGACCTCGAGGAAAAAAATCAGTGGGCCATTCCGATTGATGAAGATTTACTTGAAGAAGTGAATAACTTAGTTGAGTATCCTACCGCTTTATCTGGTCATTTTAATAAACAGTTTTTAGAGCTTCCAGAAGAAGTATTAATCACGTCCATGAAAGAACATCAACGTTATTTTCCGGTAAAAAATAAGGAAAATCGTCTATTAGCGAACTTTGTGACCGTACGAAATGGCAATGATTATAAAATTGAAACGGTTGCAAGGGGAAATGAAAAAGTCTTAAGTGCAAGACTTGCAGATGCTGATTTCTTCTTTAAGGAAGATCAGGAAACATCTATCGAATCATCATTAAATAAACTTTCTTCCATCGTTTATCATGAGAAGATCGGTACTCTTTCAGAAAAGGTGAATAGAATTCGCCGGATCGCTAGCGAGCTCGGGAAATTATTACATGTGGATTCATCTGTTCAACAAAAAATTGATCGTGCAGCAGAACTATCTAAATTCGATCTTGTCACACATATGGTGTATGAATTTCCAGAATTGCAGGGGGTTATGGGCGAAAAATACGCCTTACAAAAAGGGGAGGATGTAGAAGTTGCAAAGGCTATTAATGAGCATTACCAACCTCGTTCAGCTGATGACGTCACTCCATCCACAACAATTGGTGCAGTTGTCAGCATCGCGGATAAATTGGATACTATTTGCTCATGTTTTGCGATTGATATCATCCCAACAGGTTCCCAAGACCCTTATGCATTAAGAAGACAATCAACAGGAATTGTTCAAACCATGCTTGATCAAAAATGGGAATTAACAGTTGAAGATATTTTAAAGGTTGCGATTACGATTGTGGCAGAAGATCAAATCGGATCAAAATCAAATGTGGAATTACTTCAAGAACTTGTTTCATTCTTTAAACTTCGTGTAAAACATATTCTTCAAGAAAAAGATGTGCGCTATGATATGATCGATGCTGTTTTGGATGGAGAGATTGGATCCGTTCCGTCTGTATTGGAGAAATCGACCGTGTTGATGAATCGGAAAGATAAAGCCCATTTTAAAGAAACGATTGAAGCTTTAAGCCGGGTCATTAATATTTCCAAAAAAGCAAATGTGGAAACGGTGAACCCAGATCTATTTGAAAATGAATATGAACATGAATTATACCGTGAATATCAACAAGTAGAAGAAAAATGGAATACTTCTGAAAATGCGGAAGTACAATTTGAATTATTAGAGTCATTGAAGCCAGCTATTAATCAATATTTTGACCATACTATGGTAATGGCTGACAATGAATCATTGAAAAATAACCGCTTAGCTTTCATGTTGAAACTTTCAAAATTGGTTCAAGCATTTGCTAATATGAATGCCATTATCGTTAAATAAAGGATATCATTCAGTCATCGAAGTTTCATTTCCCCCCACCTCATAGATCGGAACAGGTGGGGGATTGATGTGTATGACCGCTAGGATGAATAGGATTAGACTCTTCCTCACTACATTAAAACCAGTTAAACATGAACACTTATTTGCCTAGGTGGAATGAGTTGATCATGACTCCTATTTTGAAAGGGAATTGAAAATAAGAGTCTTTCCTTTTCATTTACCCGAAATAGTATATAATATTTAATATAAAGTATAACACTTTTAATTTAATGTTCGTTAGGCGGTGAGGACAATAGAACTGAATAAACGTCAGGAACAAATATTGGAAATTGTCAAAGAAAACGGGCCGATTACAGGTGAACATATAGCAGACCGGTTGAATTTAACACGTGCTACATTACGTCCCGATTTAGCGATTTTGACGATGGCGGGCTTTCTAGATGCAAGACCTAGGGTTGGATACTTCTACACTGGGAAAACAGGAACGCAATTATTAACAGAAAACTTAATGAAAATTTATGTAAAAGAATATCAATCTATTCCTGTTGTTGTGCATGAGAATGTATCTGTTTATGATGCCATTTGTACGATGTTTTTAGAAGATGTAGGGACACTTTTTGTCATTGATGATCAATCCTTTCTCGTTGGGGTGTTATCCCGTAAAGACTTGCTTCGTGCAAGTATTGGAAAACAGGAGTTAAATTCTTTGCCTGTTAATATTATTATGACAAGAATGCCTAATATCGCTATGTGTGAAAAGGAAGACTTGCTCATCGATGTCGCAAAAAATTTAATTGAAAAACAAATTGATTCGGTTCCAGTTGTGAAGAAAAAAGAAGGCGGATTCGAAGTAATTGGGCGTATTACGAAAACAAATATCGCCAAGGCATTCGTTTCGTTAGCTGATGATATGTAAGGAAAAGTTAGACGAGGATGGTGATGATGATTAATGAATGATCCAATCATTTATGTTGTTTCTGATTCAGTTGGAGAAACAGCGGAACTAGTGACGAAAGCAGCTGTAAGCCAATTTAATGGATCTAAAGCAATCATTAAACGTTTCCCATATGTAGAGGATTTTTCGAATATTGATGAGGTCATTTCTTTGGCGAAATATGATCTTGGAATTATTGTTTATACATTGGTAAAGCCAGAAATGCGGAGATATTTATCTCAAAAAGCGAAGAATGAGAATATCCCCATTTTCGATATAATTGGTCCTCTCATGGATCAGCTTGAGTCCATTTATCAACATAAGCCATTATTAGAACCTGGCTTAGTGAGAAAGTTGGATGAAGAATATTTCAAAAAAGTAGAAGCAATTGAATTTGCTGTAAAATACGATGATGGAAGAGATCCGAGGGGCATCATGAAAGCTGATATTGTTTTGGTTGGTGTATCTCGGACATCTAAAACACCGTTATCACAATACTTAGCACATAAGCGCCTTAAAGTAGCTAATGTTCCTTTAGTACCTGAAGTAGATCCTCCTGAGGAATTATTCCAGGTACCTGCACATAAATGTTTCGGTCTTAAAATAAGCTCTGAAAAATTGAATAGTATTCGGCGTGAAAGATTGATTTCCCTAGGTTTAAATGACCAAGCTAGCTATGCTAATATTAATCGCATTAATGAAGAAATACGGTATTTTGAGGAAATAACGAAAAAAATCGGTTGTGAAGTCATTGATGTGACGAATAAGGCTGTAGAAGAAACAGCAAATATTATTATAAATAAAATTCAAAATCGAAAAGGCACATAATCGACTGATTGTGTGCTTTTTAAATCGAATGGCCATCATAATGAACGTATCTGAGGAAATAAATGAAAGATTAAAATTGTCGAGTAAAACGATAGCCAAATAGGAAAAAGTATACTATAATAAAAAATTGTGATAAAAATATGCATAAATAGGTTTAGACTAGCAGGGAAAGGAATAAACTATTTATTGTGATATGTCAAGTGTAAAATAACTAAAAAAATTCGACACGAGCAAAAAATGATTTTTCGACGAAACTTCTGATAATAAAGAAGGATTATCTATAATCGTGTAGAATTATTATTTTAGAGAGCTTGAGGACTTGAGAAAAATGAAGATTTTTGTCGATGCTGATTCCTGTCCAGTAAAAGAAGAAATTATTTCCGTTGCAAGTGAATACAATAGTAAGGTGATCTTTGTTGCATCTACTAGTCATCAAGTAAAGAGGGAAATTGGAGGAGTATGGAAATATGTAGATCCAGATGATCAAGCAGCTGATTTATATATTTTCAACCATTTAAGAAAGGGTGATCTTTTGGTTACCCAAGATATTGGATTAGCAAGTTTAGCCCTTTCAAAAGGTGGTTACTCTCTGTCACCGCGGGGCATTATTTTTAATGAAAGCCGTATGGATGAAGCCCTACATTTTCGATATTTATCAGCCAAGGCAAGAAGGGCAGGGGTCCATACAAAAGGCCCCAAGGTATTTACAGAAGTAGACAGACGAAATTTTATTCACGCGTTACGAGAAATGATAGCTGGTGATGTAAATTGACAGGGAAAATACCAGAGGAAGTCATTCATCAAATTCGTGAATCCAATGACATTACGGATGTGATTAGTGACTATGTTCAATTAAAAAAACAAGGAAGAAACTATTTTGGCCTTTGTCCATTTCATGGAGAGAGTACACCCTCATTCTCCGTATCCCCAGAAAAACAAATCTATCATTGTTTCGGCTGTGGGGCGGGTGGAAATGTCTATTCTTTTCTGATGGATATTGAAAATATTTCTTTCACAGAGGCTACTAGCCGTTTAGCAAAACGCGCTGGAATTCCGCTTCAGTTTCATACAGATGAAACACCCAAAACGTCCATTCCTAATGATTTTGAGAAAATGTTATCGGCTCATGAGCTACTAACTAAATTCTACCATCATTTACTCATAAATACAAAGGAAGGGCAGGAAGCTTTAGAGTATTTATTTACCCGAGGTTTTACAAAGGAGCTAATAGAGAAGTTTGAAATTGGTTGGTCATTACCGCATTGGGATTTTGCAACAAGATTTTTACAAAAACGGGGATTTTCTGCTCAGTTGATGGAAAAAGCCGGTTTATCCATTCGGAGTGAAAAAGATGAGGGATACTTTGATCGCTTCCGAGGAAGGATTATGTTTCCTTTGCATGATTCGAAGGGGAAAGTCGTAGCGTTTTCGGCTAGAAGTTTAAATAATGAACAGCCAAAATATTTAAATAGTCCAGAAACACCACTTTTTAATAAAAGTGAGCTTTTATATAATTTTCATCGGGCAAGACCGCTTGTTCGAAAGGATCAACAATTTATTTTATTAGAAGGATTCGCAGATGTGATTACTGCTGATCAGGCTGGTGTCCACAATGCCATTGCGACAATGGGAACGTCTCTCACTGATCGTCATGTTCAGGCAATTAAAAGAGTGACCGATCAGGTTATTATTTGTTATGATGGGGACTCCGCCGGGATTCAAGCGTCTTTTCGTGCAGCAACACTACTAAGTGAACAAGGGTTGAAATTAAGAATCGCTGCCCTACCTGATAAATTGGATCCAGACGATTATATTAAGCTTAATGGCGCTGAGAAATTCAAAAACGAGATCATCGGGGCAAGCTTAACATTTATGGCGTTCAAAATGCTGTATTATCGGCAAAATAAAAATTTGCAAGATGAAGGAGATAAGCTTCAGTACATCGAAGAGATATTAGTGGAAATTTCGAAGTTGAGAAATGCTGTCGAAAGGGATCACTATTTACGATTGCTTGCAGATGAATTTTCATTATCTTTAGAGGCATTAAAGTTTGAACAAAAGCAAATTTATTTTGCAGAAAAGAAGAGACAGCCTCTACAGTTTCAAACCCCACAGAAAATAGTGTATCCTCGAACAGAAAGCAAACTCTATCCAGCTTTTCATACTGCTGAAAGAAGGCTTATTGCTCATATGTTGAAGGATGGGGATATTGCATATAAGGTTCGTGAATTGTTAAATGGTGAAACATTTAATCTTGATGAGCATCAAGCCATTTTTACTTATTTATTAGGATATTATGAAAAAGGGAATGAAGCGAATTCAAGTGATTTTATAAATGAAATACCTGATGTGAATTTACGACAAGTTGTGACGAACATTGAAATGATGGTCATAAATGACGAAATTTCTGATCAGGAGTTATCTGATTATATAAAAGAAGTGTTAAAACACCAAAAAGTGTTAAAGATAAAAGAAAAAATGAAGGAAGAGAAAGAAGCTGAAAGGCAGAAGGACTATGCAAAGGCAGCAAAAATTGCGATGGAAATTCTGCAAATCCGAAAGACCTTTTAATATGAATATGTTGTGGTAGGAAGTTTTGGAAGGAGGGGAACCAATGGCTGAAAAGTCAGCACGTTCCAAAGAAGTGGAGACTGAATTAACTTTAGATCGAGTGAAAGAACAATTAATTGAATTAGGTAAAAAACGCGGTGAATTAGCAGAGAATTATATTATTAATAAATTAGCCCATTTTGAATTAGACTCAGAACAAATTGATGTATTCTATGATCAATTAACTGAACAAGGGATTGAAATCAATCATTCAGAAAATGATGAGGATCCAAATGATCATGAAATAGAAAAAGATGATGATGACGAAGAAGAATTTGATTTAAACGATTTAAGTGTTCCTCCTGGTGTGAAAATTAATGATCCTGTACGGATGTATTTAAAAGAAATTGGTCGTGTCGACTTATTAACGGCAAGTGAAGAGATTGAGCTTGCAGAACGAATCGAACAAGGTGACGAGGAAGCAAAACGTCGACTTGCTGAAGCGAACTTACGACTTGTTGTTAGTATTGCTAAGCGATATGTTGGCCGAGGAATGTTGTTTCTCGATTTAATTCAAGAAGGGAATATGGGATTAATTAAGGCAGTCGAAAAGTTTGATTATCGCAAAGGCTTTAAATTTAGTACTTATGCTACATGGTGGATTCGCCAAGCCATAACTAGAGCTATTGCCGACCAAGCTAGAACGATTCGAATTCCTGTTCATATGGTTGAAACCATTAATAAATTAATTCGCGTTCAACGTCAATTACTTCAAGATTTAGGAAGAGAGCCGTCTCCTGAAGAAATTGGAGAAGAAATGGATTTAACACCGGAAAAGGTACGCGAAATCTTAAAAATTGCTCAAGAGCCTGTTTCATTAGAAACTCCAATTGGTGAAGAAGATGATTCCCACTTAGGTGATTTTATTGAAGACCAAGAAGCAACTTCTCCTTCCGAACACGCAGCATATGAATTACTGAAAGAACAATTAGAGGATGTACTTGATACTTTAACGGATCGTGAAGAAAATGTACTTCGTCTTCGTTTTGGCCTTGATGATGGACGGACACGTACTTTAGAAGAAGTAGGGAAAGTTTTTGGTGTTACACGTGAACGAATTCGTCAAATTGAAGCAAAAGCATTAAGAAAGCTTCGTCATCCTAGCCGTAGTAAACGATTAAAAGATTTTTTAGAATAAGCCGTTGAACTAAGTTTACTTCATGATCTGAAGTAAACTTTTTTCAGGTAAAATAAGCTGATAAGTGTTACGCTTAATAAATTTAATAAATAAAAAAGCAGGTTTTTTCCCATTCCTGGAGAATAATAATAGAGAATCAGGATGTGAAAATATGGATGAGCGAAAAAGAATGATCATTAAAGAAATTTTGCTTTGGAAAGAAAATCGAATGCTGCCGGAACAGTATTGTGATTATTTACCAGCACTATACTGTGAAGAAGCAGTTGTACAGAATCACCTCGCATCAGTAAATAAACAAAATTGGAAAAAGAACTGGTGGCAACTTCTGTTTCTTCTTATGATACCGATTTCATTATTTGTCATTTATTTTACTGAATTGTCATTCTTTTTGCAAACAGCGATTTTGACGAGTTTTGTCGTAATTTTATTATTTGCTTGTATTTACTTTACTAAGAAAGGATTATTTTATAGATTTTCTCGATGAAAATGAATGATTATGTTTTTCAAGGGAGCTCATTTACCTATATATACTAATACTAATAAATTGTTTTCTATGGTGGTATACTAGATTAAAACCGAACTAATTTATTTTAAAATCTCTATTATCCATGGTGTGATCACTTTGTTCATTTTTATTCTCATATAATAATAAAAAAACTAAAAATATTTTTAAAACATAGATATTCTGTTGATCTTGACTTATTTGATTGTAACTTTATTAGAAAAAAATGTAAAATTGTTAAATACTTGTGTCTAAATTCCGACAATATATAAAAAGTTTTTTGAAGGGACTTTCCCTTCATGCTCTTTTTCGGTACAATAAAAGGTGTTTGTACTTTTTATTTTTGATTGTTACATAAGGGAGGTTAAATGATGAATCGCAATCCTGTTATTCCATTTTTGCTAATTATGGTGTTCGGAATAGGGCTTGTATTCTTCCTATCATTGAAAGGCTTAAACGATTCAGAAGAAATGGCTAAGGAAAAAGATGGGGGAGAAAAGCAAGAAGAATCAGCGGAGTTTGTTGCAGAGGATTTTTATAAACAAACTTGTCTTGGTTGTCATGGTGCAAACTATGAAGGTGGGGCTGGCCCAGCATTAAAAGGAACAAAACTTTCCAAAGATCAAATCAAAGAAGTTCTTCTTAATGGTAAGGGAGCTATGCCAGCTGGTTTAGTACCACAAGAAAATGCTGATGCAATGGCTGATTTTATTAAAAATTTAAAATAAGTTTAGAAAGAGTTCTTTGCATATTGGCAAAGAACTTTTTTACTGATTGAGGCGCTTGCGCATTTGTTACTACAAAAACAGCCATTCCGTTGATGAATAGCTGTTTTTTCATTTTCATTTTGTATACAATGGTATCAAGTCATTAGAAAATTTATTATAAGTGGTGAAAGAATGAATAAGGATCAACTTTCTAAAAGATTACAATGTGTTGTCTCATACATACCAAAAGGATATTCATTGGCTGATATTGGTTCAGATCATGCCTATTTACCTTGTTATGCTGTCTTAAGTGGAATCTCTTCAAAAACGATCGCAGGTGAGGTAGTGGAGGGGCCATATCAATCAGCAAAACAACAAGTGATGAATGCAGAGTTAATGGATCGAATCGATGTACGCAAGGGGGATGGACTTGAAGTTATATCTAAAGGAGAGGTGGATTGTATCACAATCGCAGGTATGGGTGGGACATTAATCTCTTCCATTTTAGAGAAAGGCAAAAAGAAGCTTGAGGGTGTAAAGAGGTTAATCCTACAACCGAATGTGCAAGCGATCAATGTTCGGAAATGGCTTCTTGACAATAATTGGCGTCTAATAGAAGAAGAAATCGTCGAAGAAAATGAAAAAATATATGAAATACTTGTTGCTGAAAAAGGCGACCCAATGCAGCCATACAACCAGTTAGAATTGGAATTATTAGTTGGTCCCTTTCTATTGAAAAGGATGGGATCTAGTTTTATTCGAAAATGGAAATGGGAAAAAGAGCAGTGGGAAAAGATTTTAACTAATCTAGAAAAAACAGAGCAGACGAAAGAGATTATGCAAAAACAACGAGAGCTACAACAGAAGATTCAAATGATCGAGGGGGTTTTATAACAATGAAGAAAGTAAATGGGCATGAGATTATTCAACTGTTTGAGCAGTTTTCTCCCCCGTCTTACGCGATGGAAGGGGATAAAATTGGATTACAAATTGGGCGACTGAATCAACCGGTTAAGCGAGTATTAGTGGCACTTGATGTTCTTGAAGAAGTGGTAGATGAAGCCATTGAAAAGGATGTTCAATTAATCATTGCACATCATCCTCCTATTTTCCGTCCGTTGAAATCAATTCGTACAGATCAACCGAACGGTAGAATCATTGAAAAATTACTTCAGCATCGAATTGCTGTCTATGCAGCACATACAAATCTAGATGTCGCAAAAGGGGGAGTAAATGATTTATTGGCGGAGGCGCTTGAACTACAAAATACAAAGGTGCTTGTCCCTACTTATGAAGAAGATTTAAGAAAATTAGCTGTTTTTGTACCAAAGGAGAATGAAGAGGAAATTAGAAAGGCACTCGGAAATGCAGGGGCAGGTTTTATTGGGGAATACAGTAATTGTTCCTTTTCAACGGATGGAACGGGACGATTTTTACCTGAAGAAAAGGCCAATCCTCATATAGGGTCAATCGGTACATTAGAGGAAGTACAAGAGGTGAAGATCGAGACGATTTATCCGAAACGTATAGAAAAGAAGGTATTATCCGCCATGTTTAAAGCTCATCCATATGAGGAAGTTGCTTTCGATCTTTACCCACTTGAGAATAAGGGAGAAGTACTTGGACTTGGAAGGATTGGAATTCTAAAAGAAAGCATGACACTTGAACAATTCGCCCATCATGTTAAAGAAAAATTGTCTGTACAAGGTGTGCGAGTTGTTGGGCATTTGCAAGATAAAATCCAAAAGGTTGCCGTTTTAGGTGGAGATGGAAATAAGTATTTTCATTCGGCAAAATTTAAAGGGGCAGATGTATATGTAACCGGGGATATGTATTACCATGTAGCACATGATGCCATGATGGAAGGTTTAAATATTGTAGACCCAGGCCATAATGTGGAAAAGGTGATGAAACAAGGGGTTGCTAAAAAAATGCAAACAATGAGCACTGAGAAAGGATATGAAGTAGAATTTATTTCTTCTACCGTTCATACAGATCCTTTCACTTTTTTATAAGCTCATCATTTGAACTATCAGAATTCAACTATGATAAATAATAAGGAGTGTTCTATTCATGACTTAGCATGAATGGAACACTCCTTATACACTTTAGAAAACTACAACTTTGGATAACCCGTTAAAAAGTTTTCCCCTTCTATCGGCTAGCGAATTTCTCCGTATTCTCCCTACGATAAGTCCACATCGGCTCGTGAACGACCTCGCCGTGTTTCCTTTATCTCAGTCGAAAACTTACGAAATTCGTACGCCGATGGACAAGGCGCTTTCGCATTTGTTTCCGTCTAGCTACAGCGCCTATCGGCTAGCGAATTTCTCCGTATTCTCCCTACGATAAGTCAACATCAGCTCGTGAAGGACCTCGCCGTGTTTCCTATATCTCAGTCGAAACCTACGAAATCCGTACGCCGATGTTCAAGGCGCTTCCGCATTTGTTGCTTTATCGTGAAGTTAAATTTGATTTTTTTACTTTTGGTAATATTTTTTCTAGTGGCACTTTTTTTTCTCGGTCCCATGTACTTTCATCATTTGGATCGAATGCTTCCAAGAATCGAATGACTTCTTTTACAATAGGAGTTGGTGTGGAGGCACCAGCTGTTACAGCCACTTTTTTCGCATTTTTAATCCAGTCTAACTCGATTTCGGATACATCACCTACACGATAAGCCGTCGTTTTCGCAATATCTTTGGAGACTTGGGCAAGGCGGTTGGAGTTATTGCTTTTCGGGTCTCCAACGACGATTAACACATCAGCTTCCCCCGCTTGTTCTGCTACGGCCTCTTGTCGAACTTGAGTGGCTAAACAAATTTCTTTATGCACTTCTACATGAGGATATTTTTCCTTAACTTTATCCATAATATGGGCAACATCCCATTGACTCATCGTTGTTTGGTTTGTAACGATGATTTTCTCATTCTTAATGTTTAAATTCTCTACGTCTGAAATCGTTTCGACAAGGTGAACAATATGTGGGGCAACCCCTAATGCTCCTTCTGGCTCTGGGTGACCCTTTTTCCCAATATAGATTACATCAAATCCTTCTTTTTCTTTTTCGCGAATCAGATCATGAGTAATCGTTACATCAGGGCATGTGGCATCGATCGTAACGAGCCCTTTTTCTTTTGCTAATTTCCTCACTTCTGGGGAAACCCCATGAGCAGTGAAAATGACTGTCCCGTGATCTACTTTTTTTAAAATTTCCATTCGATTTTGACCATCTAAAGTGATGATTCCATCGAGTTCAAATGCATCTGTAACATGCTTGTTGTGAACGATCATCCCTAAAATATAAATAGGACGAGGCAGAGTTTTATCTAAAGCTGCGTTTCGTGCAATGACCATTGCATCGACAACACCATAACAATAACCACGTGGTGAAATTTTGATAACATCCATATAAAATCCTCCAATACTTAAGAAGAAACTAATACTTCTTATTATAAAGGAGGACATTAAATATGACAAAGCAATGCTTTTAAATATATAATTTAGGAATGGATTTACCGCTGTTTTTCTTTTTGACTGGATGTTTTTCATTTCCAGATGTTTTTTTCGTACTGGACTCTTCTATCAAAATTTGGGGTGGCTCTTGGGTAAATTGTTTTGTTTCCACTGGTTCATCCAATTTTACATCTTCATTTACTTCCGATATTTCGTCATTTTGTTCTTTCATTTGTTCTTTCATTTGTTCTTCTGAATCGTTTTTTTCATCTGTTGATTCACTACTTAATCCACGATAAAGCTTCCAAAGCACAGGTAAGTTTTTTACCATCGGTCCATATTGTTGAATCATTGGGCCGACTTGTTGTACAGTATTTAAAACTTGCTGAGTGTTCGTTAAAAATCGATTTAGGGTGCCTACATTTGATGCATTTTTCAATAAAGATGCTCCACCAGTAGGAATTTGGCGTTCAAAGCCTGTAAAATGATTCATAGGATTTGATTGTTTTTTTAATAATCTAGATAAAAGTCCTCTTCCCCTTCCAGGTGGCTGGTTACCATGCATTTGGGGTGGAAAGAAGCGGTTGGACGGGGGGCGTGCCATTCCAAGTGGAACTCTTCTCATCCCATTTTGATAAGGGGGAATCTGTCTTGAAAACATATGTTTTCCCTCCTTTCGACAAAATTCAATTGAACTAATCTTTTTTAAATCAAGGGTTTAACTAAATCCACTTCTACTTAACAGATTATGCAAAAGTGGAAGAAACGTTTATTTTGTTAATGATCTTTCTACATGATTATAATAAACTGGTGAAATGGAAAAATGTTTATTATAATAGCAGAATGGAAATGGCTCATCAATGGGTCGAAAAGGAGTGAAAGACATGGAAAAGCACCGATTTAGTCAATATGGGTTCCGACCGTTTATTAATAAAGGTATTGAAGCACTTGGTTTTTACGAGCCAACTGAAATACAAACAAAAATGATTCCCCTTATGTTAAAAGGAGAAAGCTCCATTGGACAATCGCAAACAGGTACAGGGAAAACGCATTCGTATATCCTCCCAATCCTTGAAAAAATTAATCCCATGCAAAAAGAGGTACAAGCAGTTATAACGGCACCAACGAGAGAACTTGCACAACAGATTTATCAGGAGATCCTCAAACTAACGAAATTTTCTGAGGAAGAAATTATGACGAAATGTTATATTGGTGGAACAGACAAACAGAGGGATATTGAAAAATTAAAAAATCAGCCACATATTGTGGTGGGGACACCTGGAAGAATTTGTGACTTAATAAAAGAGCAGGCTTTATTCGTCCATAAAGCCACGATTTTTATTGTAGATGAAGCAGATTTATTGCTGGATATGGGATTTCTTTCAGAAGTGGATCAAATTGCAGGAAGAATGCCGAAAGATTTAAGTATTTATGTATTTTCGGCCACAATTCCTGAGAAGCTCAAGCCCTTCCTAAAAAAATATATGGAAAACCCTAAATATATTCGTATCCAACCAAAGCAAATCTCAGCTGAAAATATCGAACACATTCTCATCCCGTTAAAAAGTCGGGAGAAGACGACTTTACTCTATCAATTATTAACTAGTTATAATCCATATTTAGCGGTTGTCTTTACGAATACGAAGCAAAAAGCGGATGAAATTGCAGATGAATTGATCGAAAAAGGTCTAAAAGTGGGAAGGCTTCATGGGGATTTGTCACCTCGCGAACGTAAAAAAATGATGAAGCAAATTAGAGATCTGGATTATCAATATATTGTTGCAACCGATTTGGCGGCAAGGGGGATTGATATCGAAGGGGTCAGTCATGTAATCAATTATGAACTGCCAAGAGATCTAGATTTTTATGTCCATCGTGCTGGGAGAACAGCAAGAGCTGGATCATCCGGAATCTGTACAACCATTTATACACCGAGTGATGATGATGCTCTAATCCAATTAGAGAAAATGGGAATATCCTTTGGGCATCAAGATATCCAAAATGGCGATTGGGTACAACTGAAAGACCGAAACAGACGGAAAAAACGTGAAAAAGTGATCGATGAAATCGAACAAAAAGCGAAAGGGCAAGTTCGAAAACCGACGAAAGTCAAACCAGGTTACAAAAAGAAAATGAAACAACAAATCGAGCAGATTAAAAAACGAGAGCGCCGTATACAAAACAAAAAGCAAAAATAATAACAGAATTCAAAAGTGCTTGGTGTTGTACCTAGTCGATGTGTAATGAATGCTTCATAAAATCGAGGGGCGATGACCAGCACTTTTTTGGGGAGAAAATAGATGAATTTACGACATTTTTTATATAAAATAGAATTAGATTAGAAAAGGGAGTTGTCTACATGTTAAAGATTGGGTCTCATGTGTCGATGAGTGGGAAGAAAATGCTTCTCGCTTCAAGTGAAGAGGCTATTTCTTATGGAGCGAATACGTTTATGATCTATACGGGCGCTCCGCAAAATACCCGAAGAAAAAAGATAGAGGATTTGAATATCGAAGCGGGTCAGCAACATATGAAGGAAAATGGAATTGAAGAAATCGTAGTCCATGCTCCTTATATTATAAATATCGGAAATTCTAATAATCCAAATACTTTTGAACTCGGTGTTAATTTTTTGAACAGTGAGATTGAGCGTACAGATGCATTAGGGGCGAAACAAATTGTTCTCCATCCAGGTGCTCATGTCGGTGCAGGGGCCGATGTCGGCATTAAAAAAATTATTGAAGGATTAAACGAAGTATTAACAGCGGATCAACAAGTTCAAATTGCATTGGAAACGATGGCTGGAAAAGGATCAGAATGTGGTCGATCTTTTGAAGAATTAGCCATGATCATAGATGGTGTTACCCATAATGAAAAGCTCTCTGTTTGTTTCGATACTTGTCATACCCATGATGCAGGTTATGATATTGTCGAGGATTTTGATGGGGTACTTAATGAATTTGACCGAATCATCGGTGTGGATCGGATAAAAGTATTACATATAAATGATAGTAAAAATGAGCGTGGAGCTAGAAAAGACCGACATGAAAATATCGGCATGGGTCATATTGGATTTAAAGCACTGAATTACGTCGTGCATCATCCTCAACTTGAAAACATCCCCAAAATATTAGAAACGCCATATGTTGGGGAGGATAAAAAGAATAAAAAACCACCTTATCAATTTGAAATTGCCATGTTGAGAAATAAACAATTTGATGATCAATTGATCCAAAAAATTATGGAGCAATAAAAGAGATTAAAAAAACAGACACCTAGTAGGGATCAAGAAAAACCCTGCTAGGTGAAGTTTTTTTCAGTATAGCTCCTAATTGCTTGAGATGTTGTTGCCCGACAGTGCAGTTGTCTTCGCTTTCGATTACTTTATACTTTTTCAGAATCTTAACAGGCAGTAAAACCTCCGCCAAAAAATGGTAAAGGATCAAAGAGAATAGGGGAGGCTAACTGCCCATAAAGATCCGACGACGGAAGGACGACCTAGTCAAGTGAATCCACAGCATGTAGGGTCTTTAGCGTGGAAAGTTCAACTAACATTCAGTGAGAGTTGGAGAACTCCCACTGAATGTTAGTTTCGCTTTATTTTGTGAATAACACAAATAATCTATTGATTTCTCTAGCTGTTTTTGGACCGGCTATTTTGGCAACGTCTTTCACGAGTTGAGTCCGTTCTGAATCATCAAATATATTGATTTTACTCCTACTTAAATGATCGCAAATTTTTTCGGCCTGGTCTGTTGTTAATGAAATATTAAAGGCCTTTGAATATTTTAGTAAGTCATCACTCGAGATGGAATTGATTTTGTTATTGACAAAACTATGGATGAATTTCATTACACATCACTCCTCTTATGAAGTGTATGTAGGCAATTGACTTTATGTTACACATTAACAATTAAAGAAATATAAAGATAGAAAGAAAAAAGGAGTCGGAGGGAGACATGTTGTGAAGAAAGAACATAAAAAGGAAAAGATTGGACGAATACTATATAGGTTGCTGCTTATTTCAATTGGGGCGAGTTTAGCAGCCATTTCTATTGAACTCTTTTTAATTCCGAATAATATTATTGATGGAGGAATTATTGGAATTTCTCTCATTTCAGATTATCTAGTGAATGTTCCATTTTTAAATTTTGGAACATTTGTTATTTTATTTAATATTCCGTTTTTATATTTTGGGTATAAGCAAATTGGGAAAACATTTATGCTGTCTTCCTTATTTGCCGTCGTTATGCTAGCTGTTGTGGAGGAGTGTTTGAAAGGCATGGAGTCCTTTACTAGTCAACCAATCTTGGCGACCGTTTTCGGCGGGCTCATATTAGGTATTGGAGTTGGGCTTGTGATTCGAAATGGGGGTTCACTGGACGGAACCGAAATTCTAGGAATTTTATTAACAAAAAGACTCCCTTTTTCGGTAGGGGAATTTGTGATGTTCATGAATGTGTTTATTTTCGGGTGGGCTGCATTCGTCTTTGGTCCAGAACAAGCGATGTATTCAGTTATGACCTACTATATTGCCTTTAAAGCGATTGACACGGTCATCCAGGGATTAGAAGAAACAAAAGCTTGCCTTATCGTATCGGATTTCTATGATGAGGTGTCAGAAGCGATATTACACCGGCTAGGAAGAGGAACGACGAAGCTGAGAGGAAAAGGCGGATTTACGGATAATGAAAAAGATGTTATTTATGTGGTGGTAACAAGACTTGAGGTAACGAAATTAAAAAAGATTGTTGCGGATATTGATGAAAATGCCTTCTTAACGATTATGAATACACAAGAAACAAAAGGAGCCCGATTTAAATCAGCTATTCATTAAAAAACGGTTTGGGGGAATAGAGGTATTTAGTGGATCCTGCCATTCCCCCCTTTTTTTATTTAATAGGAAAGAAGGCCATTCCTATAAATTGGGTTAACAATAGATTTATTTACACAAATGAAAAAATCATGTATAATTTATTAGTCTTAAATCGGAATTGTTCTTAAAGGGGAGGGACACAGGAAATGGGAGCATTGCCTATTATAGAAATAAAAAATGTGAACTTCCGCTATGAAAGAGAAAATGTACTTGAAAACATCAACTTATCGATCCCAAAAGGAGCTTTTTTAGGTTTGGTTGGTCCAAATGGATCGGGAAAATCAACTTTATTGAAGTTAATTCTTGGATTATTAAAATTAAAAGAAGGGGAAATCTCCCTTTTTGGGGAAGATTTAGCGAAATTTAAAAAATGGGATCAGATTGGTTTTGTTTCGCAAAAGGCAAGCTCTTTTAACACAGGATTCCCTGCAACCGTTTATGAGGTCGTTGCTAGTGGACTGACAAAAAAGGTTGGATTATTTCGCTTTCTCGGTAAAAAAGAAAAAATGGCAGTCATGGAAGCTATAGAGGCAGTTGGAATGGAATCATTTATCCACCGAAATATTGGAGAATTATCTGGTGGACAACAACAGAGAATCTTTATTGCGAGAGCGATTGTTTGTCAACCAGAAGTATTAATCTTAGATGAACCGACAGTTGGTGTAGATGTTCAACATGTTCAATCCTTTTATGAGATGTTAGATTTTCTTAATAAAAAATTAGGAATTACGCTTGTTTTAGTAACACATGATATTGGAATTATTACAGAAAAGGTTTCACATGTCGCCTGTTTGAATAAACATTTGCATTTCCATGGAAATATGGAACAATTTTCAGCATTGAATGAAGAGGATTTTTCTAGGTTATATGGGCATGGCATTCAAGTAGTTGAGCATAATCATGAAGGAGCTGGGACAAGGAATGATTGAGGCTATATTCCAATATCAATTTTTGCAAAATGCCTTACTAACTGGAATGATCATCGGAATCATTGCTCCCTTGCTTGGATGTTTTATCGTTGTGAGGCGGTTATCTTTAATCGCAGATGCATTAAGCCATGTGACGTTGGCAGGGATCTCAGCGGGTCTTTATGCAAGTCAAATGATTCCTAGCTTAATTTGGCTAAACCCTCTTTATGTGGGAATGTTGTTTTCAGTGATGGGGTCGCTCTTTATTGAAAGATTACGTACAGTGTATAAGCATTATCAGGAATTAGCGATTCCGATCATTATGTCAGGTGGAATCGGTTTAGGAGTTATCTTTATTTCTTTAGCGGATGGGTTTAATACCGATTTATTTAGTTATTTATTTGGGAGTGTTAGTGCTGTCAGTCAGAATGATCTTATTGTGATCGTTGTGATTAGTGTGATTGTTGTTGCAACAGTATTTCTTCTCTATAAGGAATTATTTCTCCTATCCTTTGATGAAGAGCATGCAAAGGCATCTGGAATTCCCGCAAAAACCATTCACTTTATCTTTATTGTCTTGGTCGCACTAGTAATCGCTGCCTCCATGAGAATTGTTGGGATTTTATTAGTATCCGCTTTGATGACGTTACCAGTGGCGGCAAGCATTCGAATTGCAAATGGTTTTAAACAAACCATTTTCCTATCTGTTCTTTTCGGTGAGATGTCTGTTATGATTGGACTAGTGAGTGCTTTTTATTTGGATTTGGCTCCTGGTGGAACAATTGTTGTTTCTTCCATTATGATTTTATTAATGGCCATTTTTTACAAAAAAGTACGCGGAGCCATTTAAGTCATTATGAAGGATAGGCGGTGATGTAGGTGAATTTATATGATGCACTTCAAATATTAAAGGAAAAAGGCTATAAACATACAGATAAAAGAGAAGAGATGTTAACTTTATTAGCTACTCATGATAAATATCTAACCGCAAAGGATGTTTTAGAAGTAATGAAAAAGCGGTATCCTGGATTAAGCTTCGATACCATCTACCGGAATTTAGCCTTATTTACGGAAATTGGGATATTAGAGGAAACAGAGCTTTCAGGGGAGAAGCATTATCGTTTTACATGTTCCCATGATGAACATCATCATCATTTTATCTGTTTAAATTGTGGAAAAACAAAAGAAATTCACGTTTGTCCAATGGATTCCATTGAAGAATTATCAGGTTATGATGTATCAGGACATAAATTTGAAATATATGGACAATGCCCTAATTGTCAAGAGCACCACCCTCATGGATAATTCCAGAATGGGTTTCAGTTTTTTAGGGACAGATTTGACTTATCGTGAGCACGAGGGATGAAAACTCCCCTCGTGCTATTTATATTCTTTTAGCCAACGGTCGACCCAAATTTGCGCTTCCTTCCATGAGTTCATGCGAATAACTCCTTTGGGAACAGGATCTTGGTTGTATGGCGTGTTAAAAAGGATCACTGGAATATTTAGTTCTTCATGTAAAGAAACAGCATTATCATGCTTGTCCTCAAAGAAAAGATCAACATGGTATTTTTGAGCAACCTCAATTTTATGATGTGAACCAACTAATTCAATATAGTCATAATCGATCTCTTTTTCATGAAACCATTGTTTTGTTATATCAAATAAATGCTTTCGTCTTGCACTTATAAAATAAAGCTCCACATCTTCTTTCCATTTCATTAACACTTCTTTAGCCCCTTCTGCCATAGGGGAGTTCGCATAGATGATCGGTTCTTTCTCATCAAACCATTTCGCAAATTGCTCTGGTCGAATATTCAAGGCTTCTGTTAATTCGTATTTTCGAATATCATTCAGCGTGATATTTAAGGAAAAATCTTCATTAATATATGGCACTAAACTGGAAGGACATGTGACAGTTCCATCAATATCAATTCCAAAACGTTTTTCTTTCATCATTTCTTTCTGCTCCTTACTATAATGTAACCTACTTGTTGTTCGTATGAGACTGGGAAAGTGAATCCCATTTGGAAATCCTTATAAGAGTGTAACATAAAACGTTCGGAATGAAATAAAAATACTACCGAATTGTAAAAGATTTTCCTATTATATTTTATAGTTTTTTACAGATAATAAAAATGCTCCCCAAATATTGAAAGTGAGGGATAGCTTTGGACGAAAAAAATGATCGCAATAAAGTGAATTTAGAAAAGGAAAGAGAAGAAATACCTAGTATATATGATGAAGAAACGGCTGCAGAAATTGCCTCTCCTGTATCGGTCAATCGTGAGAGCTTTCGTGATCAAGTAGATGCAGAAACAGGTGGGAAGATTGCAGGATGGGCAGCGCTTATTTTATCAATCATCTCATTGTTTGCGGCGCCAATATTATTTGGAGCTGCGGGAATTGTACTAGGATTTGTTGCTAGAAGAAGAGGAGCAGAAACACTAGGTGCATGGGGAATTGGAATTGGTGTAGTTTCCATCGTATTAGGATTATTTGTATATCCCTTCTTTTAGCCAGCACACAAAAGAAGAGCTTGGGATTAGCCGAGCTCTTCTTCTTTTTGTTTAGAAGCAAAATATTCTGCCGCTATTTGATCAATTTCTTTTTTCAGTTCTTCAACCATTGTTTCTTCCGGAACTTTACGGACCGTTTTCCCTTTTCGGAATAATAATCCCTCACCACGAGCACCTGCTATTCCTATATCCGCTTCACGAGCCTCCCCAGGACCATTTACAGCACATCCTAGGACAGCGACCTTAATAGGTGCATGGATTTTTTGAATATATTCCTCAACCTCATTCGCGATACTAATGAGATCAATCTCAATTCTTCCACAGGTAGGACAAGAGATTAAAGTTGCCGCATTTGAAGAGAGCCCAAATGATTTTAATAATTCCCGTGCTACCTTTACTTCTTCGACCGGATCCGCACTTAAAGAAATTCGTAAAGTATTTCCGATCCCTTTACTTAAAATGGCCCCAAGTCCTGCAGCACTTTTGATTGTTCCTGCAAACAATGTCCCAGATTCAGTAATCCCTAAATGTAAAGGATAGTCAAAAGCTTTTGCGGCTTTTTCATAAGCTTCAATAGCAAGATTAACATCTGAAGCCTTCATTGAAACGATAATATCGTGAAAATCGAGATCTTCTAAAATTTTAATATGATGTAAAGCACTTTCAACCATTCCATCGGCTGTCGGATACCCGTATTTTTCTAAAATCCGTTTTTCCAAGCTTCCAGCATTGACTCCAATTCGAATGGGGATGCCTCGTTCTTTTGCTGCATTCACAACGGCTTCCACTTTTTCTCTTCTACCGATATTTCCTGGATTGATGCGTATTTTGTCTGCTCCACCTTCAATGGCTTTTAGCGCTAACTTGTAGTCAAAGTGAATGTCTACTACTAATGGAATATGAATTTGTCTCTTAATATCGGCGATGGCATTTGCCGCTCTTTCATCTGGACAAGCAACCCGAACGAGTTGACAACCCGCTTCTTCTAAACGGAGAATTTCCTTAACGGTTGCCTCCACGTCATGAGTTTTTGTTGTTGTCATACTTTGTATAAATAATTCATTACTTCCACCTATAGTTAAATTTCCTACTTTTACAGGTCTTGTTTTTGAACGATGTGTTATTTCACTCAAGTGAGATTCGCTCCTTTAGTTGAATATAATCAACACTTATATGTTCACTTCTTTAAAAAAAATGAACCCTGTGTTTTAGTTTCCTCAACTTCTAATTGTACCAGTGTTTATCTATTAGTGACAAGAAATACATTTTTCCTTTTAGTATGAAAGACGCAACAGCTCTCCATTTATTCATAAACAGGAATTTTATAAGAACCCCCAATCAAAATATCTTCGGGGGCCATTCCATTATTTAACTTTTCAAAATCAGAAATGACTTGTTCGATCGAGACGGGTAGTGCCTGATTATGTAAATGCTCAGTGATCGACAAGACGGTATCGCCCCCTTTTATTTTCACTTCTTGATAAGGGATTGTTGTCTGTGTAACAGAAATGGACTCATTCTTTAGGGTAGTTTCAGTTTTCGAGGAAGGCAATGATCCGACTTTCATATCGTATACAACACTTACAGAAATAATCAGAAAAATAAGAAAACCAACGATTTTTTTCATTCTCATTCCTCCCTAGTTACCAATATATATGCTTGTCCTTTCGAAAAATGACGATTGTTGGGTCGGATAGAGAAAATTTTTTTTCAACAAACTATTTAAAAAGGACTTGGTTTCTTAATCGAAGGGGTGTCAATATGAGTAAACCGTTATTTTATATAAGTCTTCTACCATTCATCATGGTATTAGGGAATTCGATGATGATTCCCATTTTGCCTGACATGCAAAGTGAATTGCATTTAACGGAAAAAGAAAGCGGATATATTCTTAGTTTTTTCAGCTTTCCTGCCGCGATTATTATTCCTTTTATAGGTTTTTTATCGGATCGTTTCGGTCGGAAAATATTGATCCTTCTCTCACTATTTTTTGTCATTGGCGGAAGTGTCCTATGTGCTGTAAGCATCTGGTTCCCTCATCCGTTTATTTGGCTTTTAATAGGAAGAGTGATACAAGGAATCGGTGCAGCTGGAACAACCCCTCTAGCAATGGCCATCATTGGAGATGCCGTCGACAGGACAAGACAGGGAGAGGCATTTGGCTTACTTGAAGTTTTTAATGGAGTAGGAAAAGTTGTTGCACCGATTGTGGGGGCGACTGCAGCAGCGATTTATAATTGGAATCTTGCGTTTGTATTTGTCATCATCGTTACGGTCCTTTCACTAGTAGGGATTTTTAAGACGATTCCAAATAAAAAATCAGGTAATCAAGTGAATTCGATTCGAAACTATCTTCAAGATTTAATATATGTTTTGAAATCCAAATGGTTGGAAATATTTCCTTTATTTTATATGGGAGCAGTAGGATTATTTTTGCTTTTTGGAATTTTGTTTTATTTATCCTATTACATTGAAATGACCTATCATATTGATGGGTTTTTTAAAGGAACCGCCTTTATGTTCCCATTAGCCGCGATGACGATTGTCTCTTATTGGACAGGAAAACAATTAAAAAATAGTGGGAATTTTCAATCACTCACCTTAATTGGGATCTCCGTCATGATGGTTTCGTTTGCTGGCATGGAGTGGAATCATTCCTTCCATTTTTTTCTCTTTTTTTTGACAATTGCATTCGCAGGTCTAGGATTTATTTTGCCTTGTATGAATACGGCGATTACTTCACAAGTATCCGATGGAGAGAGAGGATTTATCGTTGGATTATATGGGACAGCCAGATTTATTGGAGTTGCACTAGGGCCAACGATTTTTAGTATATGGATTGACGATGTGGGGTATATGATTCGAATTGTCTTTATACTTTCCTTTTCGATGTTACTTGCTTTTATATTCCATCAACTCATCATGAAGGAGACCCAACCTTATTTGCAAAAATAATAACAAGGTTCAAAAAAGAGGAGGAACACTTCCCCCTCATGGTCCCCCTTAAAACTATTGTCCTTTATTTTACCGAGGGTTCAATATTTGACTGTTTTTTCTTAGGGATGGGCATTGCTTGAATCGTTAAGTAAAGCATGAGAATGATAAGAGCCCAGTTGATTAAGAAACCAAAGGGAATAGCGATTTTAAATAAACTGAATAAAGTAAAGATCACAGTTGGTAATGTGATGCAATAAGCCGTAATTCGGAAGCTTTGTTTGTAAGATAATTTACGTCCTTGGCGAATCAATAGAGCAAGACTTGCAAAAATCGTAATTTTAATAAATCCCATAGCGGAAACAAAAAGATAAGAAAGAAAAATGATGATCGGTAAAAAGATCCCCAAGGATGAATCCAATGCATTTAGGTAAGAGTTCAATTTTTGCTTGGAAAGATTTAATCCTTCTACCATAGAATATTGAAGGGTTTCCACATTGCCATTTGACGAAATAATGAACTCATCCTTTAATATGCCAATCGCATCCTTTTCTTTTTCGATGTCTTCTGCTGTAATGTTTCCGGTTGGGTCAAAAACGATCTTCATTCCATCTTTTGAAAGAATTTTCGTTTCATTTTGTTCAGAGGATAGGATCCCATTTTTTATTGTAAATGCTGGAATCTCATTTGTTGTGTCCTTCATAGCCTTTACACCTTGATTCACCATCATTGTGAAATGGTATGAAAATGGAATAATAGAAATGAGCATAATGAAAAAAACATATAAAATAGTTTTTCCAATTCCTTGAAAACGGAAAGTAGCCATATCTTTTGGAGAATACAGGCTCTTCACAAATTGTGTAAAAATATTCATATGTAAATTCCTCCTAATTTAATGTTACGTATTTTGAAAACACTGAAGTAATGATAGTGGAAAAGAACAGATACTTTGGATCTTTATGGGAAATGTATCATCGGGGATGACATGAATTTCCCCCTTCTATTGTATGCAAGTTTTGTAAGAGTCTGCAAGTAATTCCAATAGTATATTCTCTTCCTCTGTAACAATAATGTAACATACATATCCTAATGTAAATACATTGTAAATTTTTGATTGAAGTTATTTACTTAACCATTAGAATTTATTAATAATTGAAAAGGGTTTGTTGGTATATGTCGAAAAAACTTGAACAATAAATTAGGAGTTGAAGAAATGGAAATCAATGTCCAAGAAATGATTTTTCAATTTATTGGTGGGCTTGGAATTTTCTTGTATGGTATTAAGCAGATGGGAGATGGTTTACAAAAAACTGCAGGGGACCGTTTGCGTGACATTTTAGATCGATATACAACGAATCCGCTAATGGGAGTACTTGCTGGGATTCTTGTCACCGTATTAATTCAAAGTAGCTCCGCGACGACAGTGATTACCGTCGGGTTAGTAAGTGCAGGTTTTATGACTTTGCGCCAAGCGATTGGTGTTATTATGGGGGCTAATATCGGGACAACGATTACAGCATTCATAATAGGGATTAATATTGGTGAATATTCTTTACCAATCCTTGCATTGGGGGCTGTACTCATCTTTTTCTTTAAAGGAAACAAGGTGAATAATTTAGGACAAGTTATCTTTGGTTTTGGAGCATTATTTTATGGACTTGAGTTAATGAGTGGAGGAATGAAGCCGCTTAGAACTCTAGAATCATTTCATGAATTAACAGTAAATATGAGTGAAAACCCAATACTAGGGGTGGTGGTAGGTACAGCATTTACCATCATTGTTCAAAGTTCAAGCGCAACTATTGGGATTTTACAGGGATTATTTTCAGAAGGATTATTAAAACTTGATGCGGCCTTACCGGTTTTATTCGGGGATAACATTGGAACAACGATCACAGCAATTTTAGCTTCCATTGGGGCTTCTGTCGCAGCAAAACGAGCGGCAGCTACACATGTATTATTTAATTTAATTGGTACGACTATTTTTATGATAATATTACCCATTTTTACCAACTTGATAGAAGGATTAAGAGATTGGTTACATTTAAACCCTGAAATGACGATTGCTTTTGCACATGGAACTTTCAATGTGACGAATACAATCATTCAATTGCCATTTGTAGGAGTGTTGGCATTGATTGTAACCAAGCTTATTCCAGGTGAAGATGCCATTATTGAATATAAACCAAAACATTTGGATCCAGTATTTATAGAACAGTCACCATCGATTGCCATTGGACAAGCCAAAGAAGAAGTCATTCGCATGGGGAGCTTTGCCATAAAGGGGCTTGAGGAAACGAATGAATATTTAAAGACCAAACATCACAAACATGCAGAGACGGCTGTACAATTAGAATTCGCAATTAATAATCTAGATAAAAAAATTACCGAGTACTTAATTCAGTTATCTGGAGCGCCTTTATCCGGTAATGAATCGGAGCGCCATTCTACTTTAATGGATACGGTTCGTGATATTGAGCGAGTAGGTGATCATTTTGAAAATATACTGGAGCTTGTTGATTATCAGCAAGCAAATAAGGTGAAGATTACTCCAGATGCTATGAAGGATCTTCAAGAAATGTTTAGTCTTACGATTGAAACGGTATCAAAATCGATTGAAGCACTAAATGAAAATGATCGTGACATTGCTTATGAAGTGGCAGAAATAGAGGATCTAATTGATAAAATGGAAAGAAAACTACGAAAACAACATATATTACGATTGAATAAAGGACTTTGTACGGGTCAAGGTGGAATTGTGTTTGTAGATATCATTAGCAATTTGGAACGAATCGGTGATCATGCTGTTAATATTGCAGAAGCAGTCCTCGGTACAAGGCATGAACATTAAGAAGCGTAATGCTTCTTTTTTTTATGGCAAAATAGTGGAGCCGTCTTACTTGAAATTCTTCACATCAATAGGGGAATACTAACAATTAAGTTTGGATTAGAGGGAGGACAGGGGATTTTGCAACAGATAAATTGAAAGAGGACATTGTAGCGACAAATCGATAGTATGGGGAATAACGATTGAGAATGAGAAGGAAAATGTCGAAAAGAATAAAAAAGGTTTATTTTTATTTTTTATAGGGCAATGTATAGATGGACTTTATATTCAAAGTTTTTACTGTGAACGTAATGCAAATGAATTGAAACAAAGTAGAAAGTCTGATAATCTAATACTTGGAAGAATTAGAATCAATTTCTGATTCAAAGAAACTACATAATATAAGGAGGAAGTTAAAATGGCTTTTGAATTACCAAAATTACCTTATGCTTATGATGCACTTGAACCACATTTTGATAAAGAAACAATGGAAATTCATCACACGAAACACCATAACACATATGTTACTAATTTAAATAATGCTCTTGAAGGCAATGAAGAATTACTTTCTAAATCAGTTGAAGAAGTAATTGCTAATTTGGACGCTGTTCCAGAAGCTTCTCGTACAGCAGTGCGTAATAATGGCGGCGGACATGCGAACCACTCTTTATTTTGGCAAATTTTGTCACCAAATGGTGGCGGTGAGCCAACTGGGGAATTAGCTGAAGCCATTAATAAAAAATTCGGTAGCTTCGAAAGCTTCAAAGAAGAATTCAAAAAAGCAGCTGCAAGCCGCTTTGGTTCTGGTTGGGCTTGGTTAATCGTGAATAATGGCGAACTTGAAATTACAAGTACACCAAACCAAGACTCCCCATTAATGGAAGGAAAAACTCCTATCCTTGGACTTGATGTTTGGGAGCATGCATACTACTTGAAATACCAAAACCGCCGTCCAGATTACATTGGAGCATTCTGGAATGTCGTGAACTGGGAAGAAGTTGTTAAACGCTATAATGCTGCAAAATAATATAGTGTGATAAGAGAAAAGGCAGATCCTACCAAAAAGGATCTGCCTTTTTGTGAATAACTCCCCTCTTTCTTTCTAAAAATATAAGAGAGAAAAAGGGGAGTTTTATTTATGAGTATATTGAAGAAATGGTTAGGAGATGTGGAAGTTTCAAAAGATTTATTATTACTTCTCATTATCGGTGGATTTTATTCTTTAAGTGTGGCCCTGTCCAATACATTTGTAAATATATATTTATGGAAACAATCTGGACAGTTTATTGATTTGGCCGTTTACAATTTAACAGTTGTTATGTTTCAACCAATCACGTTTATTATCGCTGGTAGGTGGGCAAAAAAAGTTGATCGTGTCATCGTATTGCGGATCGGAGTCAGCTTCTTAGCCTTTTTTTATTTAACTGTTTTAGCTGTGGGCCAAAATGCATCAAAATATCTCGTTTTACTTGGAGCGCTTTTAGGAATTGGGTATGGGTTTTACTGGTTAGCCTATAATGTCCTTACATTCGAAATTACAGAGCCGGAAACACGGGATTTTTTTAATGGTTTATTAGGTACTTTAACATCTGCAGGTGGTATGCTTGGTCCGATTTTTGCTGGATTTGTGATTTCAAGATTTGATTCCTTTTTTGGCTACACGATTGTGTTCGGGCTTTCATTAACTTTATTTACAATGGCCGTTGTTATGAGCTTTTTCATAAAAAGAAGGCCTGCAACTGGTAGATATTGCTTTTTAAGAATAGTAAAAGAAAGGAAAAACAATGCCGATTGGAGGAATATTACAAATGCAAACTTTTTTCAAGGGTTAAGAGAAGGAGTCTTCGCATTTGTGATCTCTGTTTTTGTATTTGTCTCAACGGGAAGTGAGTTGGCTTTAGGAACATACGGATTAGTCAATTCAGGTGTTTCATTTTTATGTTATACTTTAGCTTCTAGAGTCATTTCCAAACAATATCGTAAGCCCGTTATTTTAATTGCAGGGATTTTATTATATTTATCCTTGTTCATCATTGCCTTTAAAGTAACGTATATGCGATTGTTAATTTACGCTGTAGTCATTGCGATTGCTTACCCTTTCTTACTTGTTCCATATTTATCTATGACCTATGATGTGATTGGAAGAGGATGGAAGGCAAGTGAAATGAGAATCGAGTACATTGTTGTTCGAGAATTATTCACGAATTTAGGAAGAATCGTATCTGTGTTCATTTTTATATTGGCTATTACATTCTTTAATGAAGAAAAAAGTATTCCAGTATTATTATTACTACTAGGAGCAGGGCATTCGATCATTTACTTTTTTATTCGGAAAGTAAAGATGAGCCCAACTTAGAGACTTGGCAACTTGCTAAGTCTCTCTTCATTATAATTTCCTATCATTCTTAATATGAATTTGTAGAAATAGTAGTGAATATTGTTTAAAATGAACTATAGTGACAGGTAAAGTGATAAGTAATCATAGAAAGGGATTATGCATAGTGAAAAAAACAAAGAAAAAAAGAAAAACACATGTGCCGTTTAGAATGAACATGTTGTTTTTTGTTGTCTTTGTCCTTTTTTCTTTGTTAATCTTCAGACTCGGAATTGTTCAGATTGTACAGGGAGAGGACTACCAAAGGAAAATTGAACGTACAGAAGACGTAACGGTAAATACAACCGTCCCAAGAGGAAAAATATTTGATAGAAATGGAAAAATCATTGTTGACAATATTCCTCAAAATGCAATTACGTATACTCGGTCCAAAAATGCGGACCAAGAAGAAATGTTAAAAACAGCAAAGAAACTCACAAAATTTATCAATAAAGACACGGATCGCATTACAGAGCGGGATAAAAAAGATTTTTGGTTAATGAAGTTCCCAGACAAAGGGAAAAAAAAGCTGACAGATAAAGAGTGGCAAAAACTTAAAGAAAATGAGTTAACGAGTAAGGATTTATACAAAATTCAATTAGATCGAATTACCGAGAAAGATTTGAAAATGTTAACAGAAGAAGATTTAAAAGTATTGGCGATTTATCGTGAATTTACGGGTGGATATGCTTTGACACCACAAATTGTAAAAAATAATAATGTGACAGAAGAAGAATATGCAACAGTTAGTGAGAATTTACGCTCATTACCTGGGGTCGATACGACGACAGATTGGGACCGTTCCTATATTTATGACAACACATTAAAAACGGTTCTTGGAAATATTTCGTCCTCCAGAGAAGGTTTACCTAAAGAAATGCTCGATTTTTATTTATCACGTGATTATAGTAGAAATGATCGTGTAGGTAAAAGTTATATTGAATATCAATATGAAGAAGTATTGCGTGGGCAAAAACAAAAAATGAAAAGTATTACAGATAAGTCAGGAAATGTTCTCAACTCTGAGGTTGTAAGAGAAGGTAGTCGTGGGAATGATTTAATCTTAACGACTGATATTGATTTACAAATCGCTGTTGAAGAAATCATCGAAGAGGAATTATTAAAGGAGAAATATAGGGGGCGCCCTTTATTAGACCGTGCTTTTGTGACGATGATGGACCCACATACAGGCGAAATCTTAGCATTAGCTGGGAAAAAATATGAGATAAATGATAAAGGAAAACCGGAAATTCTAGATTTTGCCCTTGGAAATATGACAACTTCTTATGCAATGGGTTCAGCTGTAAAAGGGGCTACCGTTTTAACCGGCTATATGTCAGGAGTAAATGGAATAAATGAATATATTGTCGACGAGCCTTTGAAATTTAAAGGTTCAAATAAGACAAAAAGTTCATGGTTTAATCGTTCAGGAAGAATGTCCATGAATGAAATATACGCGCTAAAAAGATCATCGAACGTGTATATGTTTAAAACGGCTATTGAGATCGGAAAAGGGGCATACCGATATAATCAAGGGTTGAAAATTGATTCAGAAGGCTACCACACCATGAGGAGATATTTTAATCAATTTGGTTTAGGGGTCCTTACTGGAATCGACCTACCAAATGAACAAGTGGGCTATAAAGGGAAAATTGACCCGGGAACACCAGGGAAACTTCTCGACCTTTCCATCGGACAGTTTGATACCTACACACCATTGCAAATGGCTCAATACGTCTCAACAATCGCAAATGGTGGATACCGTATGCAACCGCATATTGTGAAGGAAATTCGAAAACCAGTTGCGGAGTCTAATAAAATTGGCTCTTTAGTTGAGGCAACACAGCCGAAAGTATTAAATAGGATCGATGCAACACCTGCACAGATTGCTCAAGTACAGGAAGGGTTTAGGCAAGTTATGCAGACTCCCCAAGGAACTGCCTCAAGCTTCTTTGCAAATGCTCCTTATAGCCCTGCTGGAAAGACTGGGACAGCAGAGGGAGTTTATGATGGTCCTAAAAGCGAACAATATTTAAAAAGGGGACAACCATTACCAATGGTTTGGAATACAACACTCGTTGGGTATGCTCCTCATAATAACCCAGAAGTAGCTTTTTCCGTTGTGGTTCCATGGGTTTACCAAGGGAACGGCGGATCCTCCATTAATAATATTATCGGCAGAAGAATTTTAGATAAATATTTTGAATTAAAAGAAGAAAGAGCAGAAAAAGAAACATCTGATGTCATTGTTCAAAAGGAAATTCAATATCCAGATCAGGATAAAAAAGAAGAAGAATAATCAAAAGCCGTCCATAGGTGGGAATAATCCCCTCTTATGGACGGTTTTTTTGACTTAACTATTAGGTGGAAAAGAAAATAATAGAATTTGGAAAAGTTATCTCTTATTCTTAGCCCTCCTCACCTGCACCGGTAAAACCCGCAAAAATAACGACTTTACCCGGGGTTCTTTTACATGAAGTTAAAGGCGGTTTACAAAAGCTTAACAGTCTATTAAAACCTTATTAATAATCGTCTATTAATCTATGAGTTGTAGATATAATAAACATTTTTTCTTAGGAGGAAAAGGGATGAAAAGCTTAAAGGTACTTGCTGTTTCCACTATGATTGGTTCCGCTCTTGTGTTAGGAGCATGTGGTGGGACGGAAACATCATCAGATTCAAAGGATGGATCTAACAAAACAGAACAATCGGAAGAGGGAAATAAACAGCTTCAAGGTGATATCAAAATTGATGGCTCTTCAACTGTTTATCCAATCATGGAGGCAATTTCTGAAGAGTATACAATGGAACAGCCCGATGTGAAAGTGACAGTTGGATTCTCTGGAACAGGTGGCGGCTTTGAAAAATTTATTGCCGGGGAAACACAATTAACAAATGCTTCCCGCCCAATTAAGGATGAGGAAAAATCAAAACTTGAAGAAAAAGGAATCGACTTTACGGAATTCAAAATTGCCTATGACGGCTTGTCCGTTGTCGTGAATAAAGATAATGATTGGGTAGATTCATTAACAATAGATGAGTTGAAAAAGATCTGGCTTGACACAGGTAAAACAAAAAAATGGTCTGACATTCGTGAAGGATGGCCTGAAAAGGAAATCAAATTATATTCTCCAGGCACTGACTCTGGAACATATGACTACTTTGATGAGGTAATTTTAGAAGAAAAACCAATCGATCAATCTGCAACTTTATCAGAAGATGATAACGTACTTGTTCAAGGGGTTACAGGAGATAAAAATGCCATTGGGTACTTTGGATATGCTTATTATCTAGAAAATAAAGATAAATTAAAAGTGGTTCCAATTGATGGTGGCAAAGGTGCAGTTGAACCGAATAACAAAACGATTGAGAGCGGAGAATATTCTCCATTATCACGTCCACTATTTACTTATGTAAGCAATAAAGCGATCAAAGAAAATGAAAGTACTTATGACTTTGTGAAATTCATTATAGAAAATAGCGGAACTCTTGCAGAAGAAGTAGGATATGTGAAACTTCCAGATCAAGAGTACGAGGATGCTTTAAAAACTTTAGAAGGTCTTAAGTAAGAAGAATGTTATGGCGAGGTGGGAAGCATGAATGCTTTTCACCTTGCAATGGAGTTGAAAGGGGTTCCCATCAATGAAAACAGCTGAGCAAAAGACGGATATTCAACAAATCATTACAAATAAACAACAAAAACGGTTTATTTATAAAAGTGAAAAATTCGTCCCTATTTTTTTGTTTTTAATGGCTACGGTTTCGATTTTGACAACAGTTGGTATTGTTCTTACTCTTGTGTTTGAGACATTTACATTTTTTAGTGAAGTGTCATTTGTTGAGTTTTTAACTGAAAAAAAATGGTATCCATTTTCTGATACAGAAGCTTCATATGGAATTCAGTCTTTAATCATTGGGTCTTTAAAGATTACTTTAATAGCTGCAGTTACAGCTATACCTATCGGATTGGCTGTTGCGATCTATTTAAGTGAGTATGCTTCTAACCAAATAAGAAAAGTAGTAAAGCCATTGTTAGAAGTTTTGGCGGGAATTCCAACGATTGTTTATGGATTTTTTGCTCTTACATTTGTTACACCATTGCTGCGTTCCATGTTTCCTTCCATGGAAATGTTTAACGCTGTAAGTCCAGGAATTGTCGTTGGCATTATGATTATCCCTATGATTGTTTCTTTATCAGAAGATGCATTATCATCCGTACCACAAGCTGTTCGTGATGGTGCCCTTGGATTAGGTGCAACAAAATGGGAAATGACTTGGAGAGTGGTTTTCCCAGCAGCTTTATCAGGAATTTTAGCGTCAATCGTTCTAGCTGTATCAAGGGCGATTGGGGAAACGATGATTGTTACGATTGCAGGAGGCTCGACACCTAGTAATGATTGGAGTTTGACCAATTCATTACAAACGATGACTTCTTATATTGTTCAAGTTAGTACCGGAGATGCAGGTTTTGGTACGACAATCTATTACAGTATTTATGCTGTTGGCTTTACTTTATTTATCTTTACTTTAATCATGAATATTATGGCATATATGATTTCGAAGCGCTTCAGGGAGGAATATTAATGCAAACGATGGAATCCCAACAGATGGTGAAAAGACTTCCTAAACGAATATTAAAAAACAAATTAATCAATGGATTATTTTTAGTTGCTACTATCTTTTCATTAAGTATACTAGTCGTTCTTTTAGCGAGAATAATTATGCAAGGTTATAGTTGGTTATCCTTGGATTTTATCCAAAACTTTGCCTCTAGAAGGCCGGAAGAAGCGGGTGTAAAAGCGGCGATCATCGGTACTCTTTGGATGATGGCGGTTGTGGCTCCTGTCTCTTGTATCCTCGGGGTGGGGACAGCGATTTATTTAGAGGAATATGCGAGAAAGAACAAATTAACTCGATTTATTCAAATGAATATTTCAAATCTTGCCGGAGTACCTTCAGTTGTTTTTGGTTTATTAGGTTTAACGATTTTTGTTCGTGCACTTGCTTTGGGGAATAGTGTGTTAGCTGCAGGTTTAACGATGAGTTTATTAATTCTACCGGTCATCATTGTTGCGGCGCAAGAGGCTGTTCGATCTGTTCCAAAAGAATTGAAAGAAGCTTCATATGGAATGGGGGCGACAAAATGGCAGACGATCCTACGAGTAGTACTCCCAGTAGCCATTCCAGGTATTTTAACAGGTAGTATTTTAGCGTTGTCTCGGGCAATTGGAGAAACTGCACCTTTAGTGGTCATCGGTATTCCGACATTTGTGGCGTTTTTACCAGGATCGATATTAGACTCATTCTCGGCCCTACCGATGCAGATCTATAACTGGACCAGTAGACCTCAGGAAGAGTTTCATGCACTTGCAGCAGCCGGCATTATCGTTTTATTAGTGTTATTGCTTTTGATGAATTCAATAGCGGTATGGATTCGAAACCATTTTCAAAAACGTTAATTAAATCTGTCTCTTTCATTTTAATAAAAAATAATCAAATGGAACGAAAATGTACGGAAGCATTAATAAATTATTATAAGGGGAGTGGATTGCAATGGCAGTAACTGTCATGCAGGAATTTAAGGAGGAACGTGAAGAATTACTTTCACAAAGGAAGTCCGTCTATGAAACGAAAAAATGCAATTTATGGTATGGAAATCATCATGCTTTGAAAAATATTGATTTATCAATTAAAGAAAATGAAGTGACAGCGATTATTGGACCTTCAGGTTGCGGAAAATCGACTTATATTAAAACATTAAATCGCATGGTTGATTTAGTTCCAAGTGTACGAACATCAGGTGAAATTTTTTATCGTGAAAGAAATATTTTCGATAAAAAATTTCGAGTGGAAGAGCTTCGTACAAAAGTTGGAATGGTTTTTCAAAAGCCGAATCCATTTCCAAAGTCAATCTATGAAAATATTGCCTTTGGGTTAAAAATTCACGGAATTCGAAATAAAAAGCTGATCCAGGAAACGGTAGAAAAAAGTTTAAAAGGAGCTGCACTTTGGAATGAAGTGAAAGATCGATTAAATGATCATGCTTACAGCTTATCTGGAGGACAACAACAACGTCTCTGTATTGCAAGAACATTAGCACTTGAACCAGATGTTATTTTAATGGATGAACCCACTTCAGCATTAGACCCTGTCTCTACATTAAAAGTTGAGGAATTAATTAAAGAATTAAAAGAAAAATACTCGATCATCATTGTGACGCATAATATGCAACAAGCAGCGCGTATTTCTGATCAAACTGCGTTCTTTTTAAATGGTGAGGTAGTTGAATCTGACCATACTGAGAAAATCTTTTCCTATCCACGAGATAAGCGAACAGAGGATTATATTTCTGGAAGATTTGGATAAAAAACAAAATAGATGGCCGATTCGGCCATCTATTTTTGTTTTGTGATTACTTTGGCGATTTCTTCAAATGTAAAGGATTGTTGAATATCGTATTCACCAATTTGAATTTTTGTAGCATAATGATGGTCTTTTAAGTATTCATCAAATTGTTCTCGGCTATGAATGATGCCAGCTTCTTCAAGCTTTTGGCCGATTTCTGCTGAAGTAGTACCGCTTGAAATAACTAAATGGTAAGAATTTGTCTTTTGTTTAGAAGTAGTTTGTTTTTTCGTTTCCTTTTGTTTGATAGTAGGTTTTACTTTGTTCATTGCGGATATTTCTTTTTGTAAACGAGCTAATTCATTTACCTGTTGATGATAAGTAGTAGCGTTGACTACGACATAATCGTCCTTTTCCAGTTTTTGTTTCATTTTCTCGACGCTCAGATCTTGCGTTGGGGAAAAATATAAGTAGATCAATAGGGCAATAGCGGCTGCTAATAAGCCAGTAGCGAAAGCTCTAGTCATCTGTTTATTCATGTCTTATTCCTCATTTCATTGCCTATAGGGTTGTAAGATTTGACGAACTTGTTGAATGGATAGTGAGGATTGTTTGGCGATTTGATCCAAAGGTATCCCTTGATTAGACAAGGCGATAACTTGATTTTTAATAATTTCATTCACTTCCATTGTTTCCGGCAAAATGGATGAATCGCCCATTAATAATTCTTCTTCAATAATTTTTAGCTTCTTTTTTATTTGATAAGTATCTTGTAAACACTGCATGGAAAGGTCATCTAACTCTTTTTCTATTGTTTTATATGGATCTTGTTGAAAAAAAGAAAGGATAAATAGAATAATAGCTACAGTTACTAGACCGATGATAAATCCAGTCATATTTGATCACCTCAAAATTAATACATACAATTTATTTATAACATATTACGACAAAATCTACCATATATAGAGTAGGAACGGAAAAAAATGAGAGGGGATTTTCTAACCGCAATATCCGACAAAATGTGTTCATTGTGGAAAGTGGGTAGTGATGTTACGATAGATTATAGAAAAAAACTGTCGCTATATTTTGACTATTCGTGATAATGGGAAAAATAAAAACTTTCAAAAGGTGTTGTGAAATGAATAATGAAAATATGAAAGTAGAAAAAATAATGGATATAGTATTTAATTGTTACTGTATTTGGGATAATAAATTGATTAAATTACAACATGATATGAATTTGTATATGGATAGAAATTATTTTTTATTTGAAATCCAAAAGGAAGAGTGTGAAGCGGGAAATGAATACTCTTTTCAATTAAAAAATCTATCGGGAGACAACATTCATACAAAGCTGATATTCATTTTTCCATCTTCTAAAACAGCTTCAATGGGTGGACTCGGCTTTATTTCGCCAGTTGATGGGAGTGTTTGGAGCTGCGGTGAAACCGTTCAAATGCTCTTTGGTGAAGTGGATCATATGGGAAAAATGGTTCAGACGGTACTTCCTGTGGAAAGAGAACATGATGAATTGTCCTGGCTGGAATATATAATGAAGGAAAAGGAAAATTATCATCCATTTGTATCTGGTCAGCATCTTAGTATCTTCACTTTTGATTATGCATTAGCCTCTTCCGAAACAGCAAAGGGATCGATTTTGTCATTGAGTGGAAAGAACGAAGAAGCCTTACAAGCCATAAAGAATGAACGAAAAAACAGACTAGCTTTTACCAAGAAAAAATGATATTATAAAAAAGTCGTATGAAAAGAACGATTTGCATCGAAAGTTTGGAGGGAAAAAAATGCGTGTAAATATCACTTTAGCATGTACTGAGTGCGGTGATCGTAATTATATTTCTAAAAAAAATAAACGTAATAACCCGGACCGTCTTGAGCTTAAAAAATATTGCCCAAGAGAAAAACGAGTTACTGCGCATCGTGAAACAAAATAATGAAAACTTTGGCGGATAAAAGCCGGAACGAGTAAAGCAGCAGGGGTGTTCCTGCTGTTTTTTTGTCGAAAGAAATGAGCTGGCCATTCTGCATGTTTTTGATACCAACATTCTTTCGGGTTGTCTCATTTTAAAGGATACATAACATTTCTATAATATGGGAAGGTTACTGCCCATTAACAAGGGGATAAAGTGAACATTCTCTTATAAGGAATTTTGCTCTCTTCAAGTTTTAATCCGATCATTATGATGAATATGATTAAATGGGGTGGCAAGAGTGATAGATAAAAAAACGATAAGAGAAAGATTAAAAAAAGAGCTTGCGAAAATTTCACAACAAGCATATGAGGAGAAATCTAATCGAATCGCTCATTCTCTTTTTTCTCAAAACCAATGGAAAAAAAGTGATACAATTGGCATTACGATTTCAAGGTTTCCCGAAGTGGACACATATTCAATTATTAAACAAGGATGGACTGAAGGAAAGCAAATGGTTGTACCGAAATGTGAACCGAAAACAAAACAAATGCACTTTTTTAAACTAGAATCATTTGACCAACTAGAAACGGTTTACTTTGGATTATTGGAGCCGAATCCTACTACAACGATGAAGGTCGACCAAAAGGCTATTCAGTTATTAATAGTTCCTGGATTAGCGTACACGAGAGGCGGATACCGACTTGGCTTTGGTGGCGGCTATTATGATCGCTTTTTACAATCCTATGCTGGAGAGACGATGTCGCTAGCTTTTAGTGAACAGCTTCAAGATGAGTTACCAATTGAACAGCATGATTTGTCTGTTGAGCAAATTATTACGGATCATGAGGTTATCATTTGTGAATGATATTTTCTTTATTTCATTGATTATCACCGTCAGTTTGATAGGGGTATTTTCAAAAAATTTAAATACTTCAGGTGGAATTGCAGCTATTTTCATTGGCAGTCTTTTATATTTTTCAATGGAATGGGAAGGACTTATCATTCTTGGCGCATTTTTTTTTAGTTCAAGTCTATGGTCAAGGTTCAAGGCGCATAAAAAAGGAGAAATAGAAAGAATCCTTGTCAAGACATCTAGAAGGGATTGGCAACAAGTAGTGGCGAATGGGGGTGCCGCAGCTCTTTTTGGGATCATTTACTTGTATAGCTCCACTGAGATTTGGCTCTATGCAGCCATTGCCTCTATTGCTGCTGCCAATTCGGATACATGGGCATCAGAAATAGGAACCCTTAGTAAGAAAAAACCTCTCTCCATTCGTACCTTTCATTTGACTGAACGAGGAGAGTCTGGGGCAATTTCAATTTTAGGAACCATTGCGGGATTATTTGGGAGTTTTTTTATTGCTTCCATTGCTTTCCTATTTATTCCTGATATCGATTTTGATTTATTTTGGTTCATTGGTCTGGCTGGCTTCTTAGGAAATATTTTGGATACTCTTCTGGGGGCGTTTGTTCAAATTGAATTTCATTGTCCTAAATGCAAACGCAATGTCGAAAATCCTGTGCACTGTTCTGTGAAAACTAGGAGGATTAAAGGATTTCCGATGTTTCAAAATGAATCTGTTAATTTCCTTTCGAGTTTTTTCGCGGGAATTGTCATCATCTTTATGGAAATATGTCTTTGAAAACCTCTTAGCGGATGGATAAATTTGTGTAAGTAACACACACTACTAGCAGGAGGGATCATTTATGGAACGAAATTGGTCGGGAATCTTTGCATTAGTTGCCGTTGTTTTTGTTTTATATCGTTTTAGATATCGATTATTGAACTTAGCCCTAGGGACTGTTTTTTTGAGGAAGTTAGTGGTGCAATTCGCTATGAATATTCCCGGATTAAGATCAAAAATGATGGAGACTACATTCCGTACATAGACCTCATGATTAGGTCTATTTTTTTTTGGAAAACGATCTAACATGAATAGTCTGAATGACTCATCACTCAAAATGAAGATTTAATGCAAGTTCCCTCGACAAAATATGTGTCGGGAATCAAGAAACATTCAACAAAAGTAAACCTCCACTTAAATGAAAGGATTTAAAAAAATACAGGCGTTTGTCTTTACATTCCCTTTTAGCTTTATATATATTAGAAATATGTGCCAATCTTAAGGAATGGATCGTGATAGTAATATGGGGTTTAGGGAAGAGTATATATTTTGGCGTACGGCCTATTTTTTTATCGTTGAGCATGGATATCGTATTGCGAAAATGTCGGAAAATCGGAAGGAACTCTGGTTAGAAGATTTAACGAATAAACAAGCACATCTTATTCGGTTACTTCAACATGATCTTGACTGGAGTAATTCGATGCAACGTGATATTGAATTTGTTTCTTTAAATGGGGAACAAATCCGCAAAAGGTTGATGAAACGCGAAATGAAAATTCTAAATATTTACGTTTCAACCTATCCGCCTGTGGATGATTATGAGTCGCGAATAAAGGAGCCGTTTGTTTTTCCAAAGGGAAATAAAACCATTGTTTCGACAATTATTTTAAGTGAACCGTTGATGGACGATAGCTTTACGCAATTGAGCAACATTTTTCAAACACCTATTCATTGGCAGTTTCAACAAGAATATGAAGAGCAGGAAGTTTCCACCTTACAGCGAGTCGTATTAGGGAATGCTGTTCAGCAACAAGATCAGGACAAACGGTTAATGACCTTTGGTAAACCGTTTTTTACTTATATATTAGTGGCGATTCAAGTGATCATGTTTGCTATTTTAGAGTTTTCAGGTGGCAGTACAAATACCGAGACATTGATTAAGTTTGGGGCGAAATATAATCCAGCCATTTTAGAGGGAGAATGGTGGCGGTTTTTTACTCCAATGGTTTTGCATATTGGATTCTTACATTTATTAATGAATACTTTAGCTTTGTATTATTTAGGAGCAGAAGTGGAGCGGATTTTCGGTAAAGGGCGGTTTCTATTCATCTACATATTTTCCGGTTTTTTAGGATCTGTAGCAAGCTTTGTCTTTACGGCAAATTTATCTGCTGGAGCAAGTGGTGCGATTTTTGGGTGCTTTGGCGCCTTATTGTATTTCGGTGTCATGTATCCAAAATTATTTTTCAGGACAATGGGAATGAATATTATTGCTGTTATTGTGATTAACTTAATCTTTGGTTTTACAGTACCGGGAATTGATAATGCAGGACATATTGGTGGCCTAATCGGCGGATTTTTAGCCACTGGTGTCGTTCATTTTCCAAAGAAGCGTCGCTGGAAAAACCAAACGGCTTTCACGATTGTCACAATGGGGTTAACGATCCTATTTCTAGGGATTGGATTTAATAATGGGTTTGCCAAAATGAATCCCAATATGGTGAATAGCGTTGCCCAACAAAAAATTCAAGAGAAACAGTATGATGAGGCATATGAGATCTTAACTGATTATATGAGTGAAAATGGGAAAGAATCAGCGGAATCTTACTTTCTTTTATCTTATATCGAGATTCAGCATAAAGAATATCAACAAGCTGAAGTACATTTAAATCAAGCGATTGAATTAAGGGGAGACTTTCCAGAGGCTCATTATAATTTATCATTGCTTCTTTCAGATAAAGGGGAGGTAGAAGAGGCGCTCAAACATGCAAAAACAGCTTTGCGCCTCGATCCCCAAAATGATCAATACAAAAAGATAGTCGACGAACTTACTCGTTAATTCTTTGCTTAAGTAAGATAAGTTCTTTATCTTTCGTTTGAGTGATGACGTATAACTCAGTTCCTGTTTTAGGAATGAAAATAATTGGTGCAGTACTTTCAATTGGACTTACGATTGTGCCATCCGCTGTTTTAATCCCTAGGAAATAATTTTTATAAATACCCTCCCATAATTTACCTAAAATATTTTGCGTTTGAGGTAATGTGAAGTTTGGAAAAGGAGTCGTTTCATATTTTTCCAAATCATTAATGGAAATTGGATAGAATTGGTTAAGGTTTATTTTATATTTTTTACTTGCATCGTTTATTATTTGCTGTTGTTGATTTAATCCTGTTTTTTCTAAAACCCCTTTCCATTCCCGCTCTTCGGAATTGGAAGGGGTTTTGAATGCGGTTAAGGGGCTAAAGGCTGAATCGATTACAAAAAGTTTTGCACTTGTGATTCGATCGGCACTTGTAATTTGTTCATCTCCATTATGAATTTCCGCATAATGAAAAGAAATAGCCTGAATATAGCTACTTTCTCTTCCAGATATTATCGTATTTTCCTCCATTAAATCTGTGTTTTGCTTCCACTCATTTAATAAACCTTTCAACTTTCCATTCATAAAGAGAAGACCTATATCTTGACGTAAATAGGCTTTCTGTTGTAGTAATGAGCGAATGGACCATTTCACTTGAAATGATTGATTTTTTTTAGCCGCTAATAAGTCTAGATCTGTTTGGGCCGAAGTAAAATGTACATTTTCATTAAGAGGAAAAAAAATAATGCTTTCCTCTGCTTCATTCAAAGGAAAAATATAAAACATTACAAGAAGAATGATCCCAATGATAACTGGCGGCTTAAATGGAAGGTTCCTCATTATCCCAACTCCTTATAATGTTTGTCCATTTTAATATATTCCGAACGTTTGAAAAAAGAACAATACTTATGTTGAAAGTATGTTTTTCTTCTTATGAGGAAATAAATGGACGAGAGGGAACTTCTCATTTTTAATTGGAGTTGAATAAATTGAAGGAAATGAAGAAAAGAATTGTTTCATCAAATTTTAATGAAAACCTCTCATTCTTAAAAGATCGTTTAGGAATTGGAAAAAGTTTTGATGTCATTCAGCTCGATGTGGAATATGCCGATCGGAAAATGGCTTTGTTTATGGTAGATGGTTTTGTAAAGGATGATATTCTTCACTATTTGATGCGGGGGCTTTCGTTGCTATCACCTGAACAACTCGAAGATCACCCGTTACAGTCGTTAATCAAAACTTACATTCCCTATGTAGAAATTGAAACAACGGATGACTTGGAACAGGCCGTCGATAAAGTTCTTTCAGGACCAACCGTTTTGGTTGTGGAAGGGCTTGATGAAGTCATCATCATTGATGCGAGAACATACCCTGTGAGAGGTCCCGAAGAACCGGATACAGAAAGGGTTGTAAGAGGACCGCGTGACGGATATGTGGAAACCATTGTGTTTAATACCGCTTTAACTCGGAGAAGGATTCGTGATCGTTCCTTAAGAATGGAATATATGCAAATAGGAAGACGTTCCAAAACAGATGTCGTCGTTTGCTATTTAGAAGATATTGCAGATCCAAATCTTGTGAAAGAAATTAAAAATTCCTTATCCAAAATAGACACAGATGGGTTACCAATGGGGGAAAAAACAGTGGAGGAATTTATTTCTGGTCGACATTGGAACCCGTACCCACTTGTCCGTTACACCGAAAGGCCAGATACAGCCGCAAGCCATATATATGAAGGACATGTTTGTGTCATAGTGGATGGCTCGCCGAGTGTGATGATTACTCCCACAACCTTTTGGCATCATCTACAGCATGTAGAAGAGTATCGAAACAAGCCTTTTATAGGAGCCTATTTACGTTTTGTTCGGTTTGTAGCGGTTTGGGCATCGATTTTCCTGCTACCTTTATGGTATTTATTTGCAAGCCGTCCCGATCTTCTTCCAGAGAAAATAAAATATATCGGGCCAACCGAAACGGGGGATATCCCCTTAATTATTCAATTCCTGTTAATTGAAGTAGGATTGGATATGCTGCGAATGGCTGCCATTCATACGCCAACTTCATTAGGTACCGCGTTAGGTTTAGTGGCGGCTCTTATGATTGGTCAGGTGGCTGTTGAAGTGGGGCTTTTCGTCAATGAGGTCGTTCTTTATTTAGCGGTTGCCGCTATTGGAACGTTTGCAACACCGAGCTATGAAATGGGATTAGCTAACCGATTCGTTCGAATTGCCTTGCTAATCATCACGTCCATTTTTGGATTATATGGTTTTGTAATCGTAACTTTTGGCTGGATGATCCTGTTGATTCGTATGAAGTCCTTCTCCACCCCTTATATGTGGCCGTTTATCCCGTTTAATGCACGTGCATTTCGTGATGTCCTCATTCGCTCACCTATCCCTTTGAAAAATCGTCGGCCTAGAGTATTACATCCTAAAGATCCTGATCGGTAATTAAATCAGTGGGGAAAGAAACCCACTGATTTAATTACCCCTTCATAAATTCTTCTTTTTTTTCTTCACTTTTATTGTGTACAATATACTTAACTATATGTATAGGTTAAGGTTGGTGTTAAGGTATGAAAACAATGTACGATGTTCAGCAATTATTAAAAAAATTTGGGACAATTATTTATCTTGGGGATCGTCTGGATGATCTCGTGTTAATGGAAACTGAACTAAAGGAATTGAATCAATCTCAATTAATTGACCCAAAAGATTTTCAAATGGCTTTGTTATTAGTTCGCCATGAAATGCAAAAAGAAAGGGATAAACGGAAATAAGATGGACGGTTTTAAAAGAAAATGGGTTGTAGCAATAGACCTAGGGGGGACCACTACGAAACTTGCCTTTTTTAACCATAGTGGCAAGATGATCAAGAAGTGGAAAATTTCCACCGACAAAAGGAATGCTGGCCAATATATTTTAGATAATATTGTGACATCAATTGACAAACAACTACAACAACTTAAGGTGGATAAAGAAATATTGACAGGCATTGGCATGGGTGCACCTGGACCTGTTCATTTAGAGCAAGGGCTGCTTTACAATGCCATTAACTTAGGTTGGGAAAAGAATTATCCTTTGAAAAAGCTTTTGGAAAAGAAAATGAACTTGCCTGTTGCGGTAGAAAATGATGCAAATTGTGCTGCCTTAGGAGAGTTTTGGAAAGGGATAGGACAACACTCAAAAGATTTAATATTTGTGACATTAGGGACAGGAGTTGGAGGCGGAATTATTTCAAATGGAAAACTAGTTCGCGGTGTTCATGGAGCTGGAGGGGAAATCGGCCATATAACGGTGATTCCTAAAAATGGTTATAGATGTAACTGTGGTAAAATAGGATGTCTTGAAACGGTTGCATCTGCCAAAGGTATTCAGCGTATAACGAAGCAATTATTAGCGTCAAAGAAGGAAAAGTCCATGCTTTCCGACAAATATTTTACCGTCAAGGATGTATTTAATGCTGCTAAACAGTGTGATCCCACTGCTTCTGAAGTCGTGGATACATTTTCTTTTTATTTAGGCTTAACGCTTGCGAATATAGGAAATATATTTAACCCTGAAATCATCATTCTCGGGGGTGGAATAGCAAAGGCCGGTGATTTTTTAGTTAAAAAAGTGCAACCATACTTTGAAAACTATGCTTTTCCAACAGTACGCGACTCGACTGTCATTAGCTTGACTGATTTAGGAAATGATGCTGGAGTGTTTGGAGCTTGTCGACTTATTTTGAATCAAATGATGAAATCAAAGAAAATGTAGAAGATCGAACCAAAGTGGAACGGTTTCTTTTTTTTGTGTCAAATGAATGAATAGGCCATCTAAACTATAATTCTATAAAAGGAATGTTGAGTATGATTTGCTTTTTTGTAAAAAAAGTATTAAGATACTTACTAATAATGTACAGTACCCTATTAATGTAAAAATCTAGCTTATTTTTTCCTCGATATAGGTTGCGTTTGTAACAAGGAGGTAAATCATGAAGAAATCTTTTCGAAACAAGATTACATTGATTACAGTTGTTGTTTTGTTTCTTTGGTTAAAGACGTATATTGCGTATAAAACAAGTTTCCATATGGATATTGAAAACCCGATGCAGCAGTTTATCCTGTTCATCAACCCATTAAGCTTTTTGCTTTTTATCTTTGGAATTGCTCTGTTTTTTAAACGTGAGAAGGTTAGAAACCGTTATTTAATGACGATGAGCTTTTTATTGTCATTTCTTCTTTATGCGAATGTAGTGTTTTATCGCTTTTTTAATGACTTTATTACATTACCGCTACTATTTCAAACAAGCAATTTCGCCGATTTAGGGAATAGTGCTTGGGAAGAGTTTAAATGGTACGATATTTTTTATTTTATTGATGTGATTTTGCTTGGTTTCATGCTGAAATTTAAACCTTCCATTATATCATTTAAAACATTGTCAAAGATGAATCGTCGTGCTTATTTCTTAATTGCTACTGCGATGTTATTTCTCAATTTAGGGCTTTCAGAAGTGGAACGGCCTCAATTATTAACAAGAACATTTGACCGCGAAATGTTAGTGAAAAATATTGGTACGTACAACTATCATCTTTATGATGTTCTTTTACAATCTAAATCATCTGCTCAGCGTGCCTTGGCAGATGGAAGTGAACTTGTAGATATTGAAAACTATGTCGATGCAAGTTATGCAAAACCAAATGATGAGTTATTTGGAATTGCGAAAGGAAAAAATGTCATCGTTGTTTCAGTTGAATCAACGCAAAATTTTGTGATTAATAATAAGGTAAATGATCAAGAAATTACACCATTTTTAAATCAGTTCATTAAAGAAAGTTTCTATTTTGATAATTTTTATCATCAAACAGGTCAAGGAAAAACATCAGATGCTGAATTTTTAGTTGAAAATTCATTATATCCTTTAAGCCGGGGAGCTGTATTCTTTACTCATTCTGGGAACCAATTTAACTCCCTTGCTGAAAGACTACAAGAGAATGGATATTTCACAAATGCCATGCATGCTAATAACAGAAGCTTTTGGAATCGCGATATCATGTACAAGTCTTTAAGTTATGAGAGATTTTATGATGTCAAAGATTATGATGTAAATGAGGATAATAGTGTGAACTGGGGAATGAAAGATATTCCATTCTTTGAGCAATCTGTTGAACATATGAAAGAAATGAAAAAGCCTTTTTATTCGAAATTGATTACATTAACGAACCATCACCCATTCTATTATGATAAAGAAGATCAATTTATTGATGAATTCAATTCCAACAGTGGGACGCTTAACCGTTATTTTGTAACGGTACGCTATACAGATGAATCTTTGAAACGCTTTATTGAAGAACTTAAAGAGTCAGGAATTTATGAGGATTCCATTATTGTTATGTATGGTGACCATTATGGAATTTCAGAAAATCATAATGAAGCGATGAGTCAGTATTTAGGAAAAGATATTACACCATTTGTGAGTACACAATTACAGAAGGTTCCATTCCTAATCCATATTCCGGGAACGGAAGGAAAAGTGATCAGTAAAGTAAGTGGTCAAATTGATATTCGGCCAACTATTCTCCACTTATTAGGAATTAACACAAAAAATGATATTCAATTAGGGCATGATTTATTTTCAGAAGACAATGATGACTTAGCTGTGTTCCGAGATGGACGTTTCGTTACAAAAGACTATGTCTATGCTGATAATAAATGTTGGGATAAATCAACTGAGGAAGTAACAGATAAGAAATACTGTGAACCTTATATGGAAAAGGTAGCGACTGAATTAGAATATTCGGATCGAATTATATATGGAGATTTATTACGCTTTTTTGATCCTGATAAAGCAAAGAAATAACAAACAGCTTGCACAAATGTGCAAGCTGTTTTGGCGCTTTCCTAAAGGGAATGGTGATGAAATGACTGGGAATAACATATTTGTAGTAATGGGGTGAGAATCTGCTAAGGATATAATGAAAGGAGGAGGGGAGATAGTGGAAATTACCGTTCGGAAAGGAGATTCGTTCTGGTATTTCAGTCAATTGTTTCAACTCCCATTACAATTCATTCTCGACTCAAACCCAGGAATGGATCCAAACTCTTTAAAAATCGGGAAGAAAATCCTTATCCCGGGGTTTATTGCGGAGGAATACACAATAAAGCAAGGGGACACCTTATGGAAATTGGCTCAGAAGAGGAATATGAGTATGGATGCTTTACTTGTGGCTAACTCCTCGGTTCATCCTAAACTATTAAAAATAGGTCAGCAAATCGTGATACCAAAGCGAATCGTTTCAAGAGTCGTGCAGGGGCAAAATGCTTATGATTTTTCATTATTTAAAAGCGATGTAGATGAACTGAAAAAGATCTATCCATTTATTCATGTGGATGAAATTGGGAAGAGTGTTGATGGTCTTCCAATCTATGAAATAAAAATTGGGAAAGGGAGAAAAAAGGTTCATTTTAATGGTTCTTTCCATGCAAATGAATGGATTACGACTCCTGTTATAATGACATTTTTAAATGATTATTTATTATCACTCACAAACTATTTAACTATAAATGGACTTCAAGCAGGTCCTTTTTATGATTTCACCACAATTTCATTCGTTCCGATGGTAAATCCTGATGGAGTAAACCTTGTCATAAATGGCCCACCCGCGGCACGCAGAGAAGAGTTAATGGAGATGAATAAAGGGAGTTCAGACTTTAATGGTTGGAAGGCAAATATCCGCGGGGTAGATTTAAATAATCAATATCCAGCTAATTGGGAAATCGAAAAGGAAAGAAAAGAGGAGAAAGCACCAGCACCTAGAGATTTCCCAGGTTATAAGCCATTATCAGAACCTGAAGCGATTGCCATGGCTGAACTTGCTAACAAAGAAAATTTTGACCGATTATTGGCCTTTCATACTCAAGGGAAAGAGTTGTATTGGGGATATGAAGGATTGGAACCAGAAATTTCCGAGAAAATAGCTCAAGAATTTGCTAGGGTAAGCGGATATAAATCGGTACGATATGTTGATAGTCATGCTGGGTATAAAGATTGGTTTATTCAGGAATTTAGGAAACCTGGATTCACAATTGAGTTAGGAAAAGGGATTAACCCATTACCTTTATCGCAATTTCCAGAAATTTATCGTGATGTACGAGGAATATTTTTGGCGTCTTTATATATGTAGTTTAAAAAATAGACAAGAAAGAACACCCCCTCAAACATTTTGTTGTGGGGGTGCTCCTTCCTGCAGCTTAAGATTAGCATGTCCCGCTCCAGCGCTTCAAAAAGTACTATTGGAGCGACAAAGTCTAATTCTAACGCCACTATGCAGGTTGCTTGTGATTAATTAATGTCCAGCAGGGAATCCTGAGTGTAAAATAGTCATAATTGCAAACCAGCCAAAAACACCAGCTGAGCCTAGTCCGAAAATGATTCCTAAACCATTTTTGTTTTTTAGCGCACTTAGCGTTCCGAAAACGGCAAGGATCGCCACTAAAGCGAAAATGATCACTGTACCCATTTTAAAACTCCTTTCAATGTCCTAACGCATTTAAAAGTTTTACCATATAATACAAAGGCTATGTAATATAAGTACATATTCAACACTATTTTATAGGTTTTTCTCCAATTTGTCGAGTTTAAAAATGATTGTTCATAAAAATGAGGAAATTCGAAAGGTTTATGGTAGGATGTATGTAATTAATCCTTGATTACGGGATATTTTTACCCGTTTAATATGAAAGTAATTGATAGGAGGAGATAAAATGGAGTGGAGAAGAATTCCATTAGGCCCATTACAAACAAATTGCTATGTTCTATTTAATCAACAGAAGGAATGTATTTTAATTGACCCTGGGGAGGAAGGTGATAGGCTGATCGCTTGGTTAACGGGTGAGGAACTAAAACCATTAGCTATTTTACTAACTCATGCCCATTTTGATCATATAGGTGCTGTAGATGATATTCGAGAACAATATCATATACCGGTATATGTACATGAGAAAGAAGCGAAATGGCTTTTGGATCCTGCTTTAAATGGATCACAGTTTTTCATGGGGGATCACATAATACGGATAAAACCAGCAGACAAAATCATTGCGATGGAAAAAGAAATCAAGATCGGTTCTTTTGCCTTTCAACTATTTGAAACTCCAGGCCATTCCCCTGGTAGCATTTCCTATTATGTTTCTTCTGCAAAAATGGTCTTCGCGGGTGATACTTTATTTTCAGGTAGTATTGGAAGAACAGATTTACCAGGAGGGAATCATTCGCAATTAATGAGAAGTATCCATGACCATCTATTGACATTACCTGAGGAAACGGTTGTTTTACCAGGACACGGACCAGATACAACCATTGGGATAGAAATGGATCAAAACCCATTTCTACATGGTTTTTAAGTAGTTTTTTATATTCAAAAAAACCCTTCTCATTTTGAGAAGGGTTTTTGGGGGATGTTCTCTTCCATTAATGGGAGGGGATAAAGTTAAGCTACTAATCATACAATATACCACCTTTATCACTATGTCAATAGTGTTAAAGAAAAATATTTCAATATCATGAAAACGTCTAGAAAGAAAAAGCCCTTAAAGAATCTCTTTAAGGGCTTTTTCGTTTATTAATGTGCAGCACCTGGAGTCATCATGAAAATTGTCCAATATGAGAATCCAGCAAAAAAGATTGTTAAATAAGCACCGAAAACATAAATGTACATACGCTCTGATAAGTTTAAAAAGCTGAGTAGTACAAAGAATCCAGTTTGACCAAGGAAGATAAGAGAAGTAGTTGTCATATCTCCTAAATAAAACATGATAGAAAAAATTGCAGTCCAGAATCCTAAAACTCGAAACATACGGTCCATTATGTATATCCCTCCTTTTAACCTACTCCATCAATACATTATTATAAAGTAAATAGGATTCAATTGTAAACATCACTTTCATTTTAGTTTGTGACGATTACGTGATATTGGCAATTTTGACAGCTTTTAAATATTGACTCCACCTGATGTAGTTCGCTTTTTTCAAATACTTGACTAAATGCTCCTTCTAAAAAGGCGGTATGAATTTTGCAAATAATTTCTGAATAAGATTCGTGTAGTTTAAAAGGGCAGTTATAAATAACAAAACAAATATGATAGCTTCCCCCTTTTTCTTCAATTTCTGGAAAGTAACCAATCATGGAAGAAATGCTTTCAAGTAATTCGATTTTTTCGTCAAAAGAAAGCAAATGAACACTTTGACCGCTCTGTAATTTTTTATGAACTAATTCTTTCCCAAACTGTTCCCCTATAGACATGGCAGCAGTTAGTCCTTGATCCCCTAATTCATATAGGGCCGTAAGTGCAATTTCTGAAAGTAATTTAAAATCTCTTTTCGGGAAAGACAGTTGTACTTCCTTATCAGATAGTTGGTACACTCTCCCAGGGCGACCGCCTTTTCCAGTTTTATTTAAGTCTGATTGAATAATATGAACATCTTCAAGTTTGGATAAATGTAATCGCGCAACATTCGGATGAATACCGAAACTATTGGCGATATCTTGTACGGATACTTCTTTGTGATGTTGAACCATGTATTGATAAATCGAGAATCTTGTGGGATCTGCTAATGTATTCGTAATCTTTAATGTTTGATCCATCCAAAAACACCTCTATTATGGGATGATATTCCCATTATAAATAACAATGGTAAGGAATTAAACGGATAAATTAATTTTTCTGTAAATGTTATAAATTGTTCACAATCATTTAACAGGAGAGGATTTGATTTGGATGAGAGGATAATGGTTAAAAAAACTGGGCTAGCTGGATTCGAACCAACGCATAACGGAGTCAAAGTCCGTTGCCTTACCGCTTGGCTATAGCCCAATTAATTCTGATAACAGTTTTTAGTATAATAAAATTGAAAAAAATTATGCAAAAAAAGATAAATTTTTAAAGGATTCATGAAAGTTATGTCGAATTAGAATGTTTAACGAAGAAGAAAGGTGGTGGCTTTTTTTGTGTCAATTGAAAAATTAGTATCAAAGATCATTCAGGAGGCGGTGTCTCTTGAATCAACTGATATCCATCTTGTACCGAGGAAATACGGATATTTGGTTCAATTGCGTGTCCTTGGGAAATTAACAGAGCATTCTACTTTATCTGTTAAAGAGGCAGAGCGATTAATTTCACATTTGAAATTTATGTCATCGTTGGATATTAGTGAAAAAAGAAAACCTCAAAGTGGTTCATTTCAATTGGATGTAAACGGTATTTACACATCACTCCGTGTCTCCACATTACCTACAGCCATTTCAAAAGAAAGTCTTGTCATAAGAATTTTACCTCAAGAAATCGTGTTAGAACTCCCAAACCTATCCCTTTTTCAACATTCAGCCCACACTTTACTTGCCTTTTTAAAACATTCCCATGGACTCATCATTTTTACCGGGCCGACTGGAAGTGGAAAGACGACAACCCTCTATTCTCTTGTTCAACATAGTTCCAATCAATTAAATCGAAAAGTGATTACACTGGAAGATCCCGTTGAGAAACAAAATGATTATTTATTACAAGTTCAAGTAAATGAAAAGGCGGGTGTCACATATTCCACAGGTTTAAAGGCGATTTTGCGACATGACCCAGATGTCATCATGGTTGGTGAGATAAGGGATGAAGAAACGGCCCATATTGCCATTCGTGCGGCACTAACGGGACATTTGGTGTTAACGACTTTACACACTCGTGATGCAAAAGGGGCGATTTACCGATTGCTGGAATTTGGACTGAAGTGGCATGAAATCCAACAAACATTGATTGCAGTTACAGCTCAGAGACTGGTGAATTTAACTTGTCCTGTTTGTGGAGATGATTGTTCCCCATTTTGTACGACCAGTCGCTCTCGAAAACGGGCAACTGTTTATGAAATCCTAAGTGGGAAACAATTGCAAAATTTATTACTGGAGATGGATGGGAAAGGGGGAACATACCATTATCCGTTATTAAAGGATGTTTTAAGAAAGGGGATTGCACTTGGATACGTACCTGAAAAGGAATTTTATCGTTGGGTTTTTGAGGAAGAGAAGGAAAAGTCAGAAGGACCAAAGTGAGTTTATATCCCGTTTGGGAGAAATGCTACAACAAGGTTTTTCATTGGGCGATGCTATTGAATTCCTTCTAATGAATTTTAATTCTAAAGATCATCAGTCTATCCAATTAGTTCGAAATGAGCTGAATAATGGATCCATGTTACATGAAATTTTACAAAAGTTAGATTTCCCCCCATTCATTTGTCTACAAGTCCTTTTGGCTGAAAGACATGGGAATCTTGCTGAGACATGTATTTATGCTGGGGAGAGATGGAAGAGAAATGAAGAAGCGCGTCGTAAATTTTTAAAGTTACTCCAATATCCCCTTTTCCTTTTCATCCTATTATTTCTGCTGTTAATCTTATTAAACCTCTTTTTACTTCCTAGATTTGAGGTGTTATATACTTCGATTGGATTTACTCCGCAAAGTGGAACAAAATTTCTCCTATTTTTCTTGAAAACGGCTCCCCCGATTGTGATGTTTGCCTTCTTATTATTTGTGACTCTCACCCTTTGTTTTTTAGCCTATTTTTTTAAACAATCTCCGAAAAATAAAGTCAAAATCATGCTAAAAATTCCGTTTCTAAATGAATACTTTCGTCTTTATTTGACGCAAATGTTTTCAAAAGAATTTTCGCAATTGCTTTCAAATGGTTTTGCTGTGAATGAGATTTTATTCATTTTCCAAGAACAAAAGTTGCATCCAATCTTAAATTATATAGCGACAGAAATGAATGAGCAGCTAATCTTAGGAAGTTCTTTAGCGAAGGTAGTAAAAAATATTCCATTATTTAAAAATGAGCTATCAAGAATGGTTCATCATGGAGAAGTAAATGGTCGGTTAGATGTAGAATTGCAGTTATTTAGCCAATTTTGTGAGCAACAACTAGAAGATAAAATAAAAAAGGTGCTTACTTTTTTGCAGCCCACTATGTTTATACTTGTCGGCATGACCGTTATTGCGATTTATTTATCCGTCATGCTACCAATGTTTCAAATGGTCGAATCATTTTAACTTCATTTTGAATTAACACATTTTGGAAGGATTTAAGTATCTAATTCAGTAATAGTTCAAAACTCTGTACTGAAGAAATCTAAATATTGGTGAATGTCTTCTGATGAAAGGGTTGGGCAGAGCTCGAAATAAATCAAGAAGGAGAAATCGCCAAGACGATTTGATTGGAGGTTAGATTGATGAAAAATGAACAAGGTTTCACTTTAATTGAAATGATGATCGTTCTTCTTGTGATCTCGGTGTTATTGTTTATCGCCATTCCAAATGTCGCGAAACAAAGTAACAATATTAATAGTAAGGGATGTGATGCTTTTAAGCATATGGTAGAGGGCCAAGTGCAAGCTTTTCGTATCGACCAAAAGAAATACCCGACATCCATAAAGGAAATGGTAGATCAAGGTTATTTACGCTCAAATGAAACGGCTTGCCCGAATGGGAGTGAAATTGAAATTGGCTCAAATGGTGAGGTCAAAATAAAAGGGGGCTGATCTTATTTGAATGAGAAAGGATTTACGATGTTGGAAACTCTAATGATTTTATTGATCATTTCGACGATTCTTGTTGTGACCATCATCCCATTCCCGAAGTTGGCTGATGATATGGAAAAGAAAATGTTTTTTTATCAGTTGCAAACGGATATTCAAATGTCACAAACTTATGCAATCACAAAGCAGAAAAGGGTGATTTTCGCTTTTTATAATGATCATTCATATAAGGTGAGTGAGAGAGAATCAAGGAAAATGATTCTCCACAGAGAGTTTCCACCAGATGTTGAATTTAAAGGTGGACTTAGTACGATCATGTTCTTACCGAATGGCAATACAGATACGTTTGGAGCATCTATATTAAAATATAAAAATACGGTAATCAACTTAATTTTTCATATTGGCAAAGGAAGATTCTATGTTAAAGAAGAATGAAAAAGGTTTTACCCTCGTTGAAAGTCTCCTATCACTTACCGTTCTTTTCCTCATGACGAATCTAATTTTCCCACAACTTTTTGTTATGATTCACAATTTACAATCTGCATGGGATGAAGTAACAGCTTCAAGGTACCTGTATGAATATGTTGAGGAGAATTTTTATTCTGAATCAATGCCACATACACCCATTATGAAGCAGGGAGGGATGGAGTATCAAATATATGAAACTGAGAAATCAGGAAAAAGGCAAGTATGCATTCGGTATTCAGGGAATGAGAAATGTATTCAGGAACAATAATGGTTTTACATTCATAGAATCCCTTTTGGTTTTAAGTATTTTTCTAGGGGTCACTTCTTTATTCCCATTAGTATATCAGTCCTTTTATGAGGCCGAACACCATTTTCATCCACTTAAAAAAACCGAGTGGGAATTATTTTTAATCCAGTTGCGAAAAGAGTTGCATACCTCCCAGTCCTGGTCTTCCCATAATGGTCGACTTTCCTATTTTAATGGTGATCGTGAAATTTGGATTGAGAAATACCAGACTAGCTTACGAAGAAGAGTGGATCGAAAGGGACATGAAATCATTTTACAAAATGTTCAAGAAATCCACTTTTCTTGGCATAATAATGTGTTGCAATTGGAAGTCATTTTTTTAAATGGGGATCAGGAAGTGGCGAAATTTCATCCTTATACGAGGAAGGAATGATGAGGAAATTGCTAAATGAAAAAGGCGCCACTCTGCCATATACTTTATTATTATTTTTTTTACTGCAAGTGTTTATTTTTCTTGGGGTAAATATTTATTTATCAAAATATACGACAGCAAATGATTTGGCTCAATATTATGAAACGAAAACGGTGGAACTTCTAGCATTGAAATCAATCATTCCCCAAATTAGTCATTCAGATCTAGAACCTATTCAAGGATCCTATTCGTCTTCTTTTGGCCTTGTTCAATACGAAGCAACAGCAGGTGAGGAAATCGTTGAGCTAAATTTAACAACAATAAAAAAAGATGGGTCGAGTTTTTCAAGTCATTTCCTATATAATAAAGAAAATAACACGATTGAACATGTAGTTGAACAGTAGAAGGGGAGAAGCAAGGTGCAAACTATTTTTTTAACTGGATTTATGGGAGCTGGGAAAACGACGATTGGACAATATTTAGCTGAACACTTACAATGGCCTGTTTATGATACCGATCAATTAATTGAACAACAAACTGGTCAACAAATTAAAGAAATTTTTTCATTATACGGTGAAGAAAGATTTAGAGAATTAGAAACCGAAACATTATTGAAGAAGAACAATCAACCGTGTATCGTGACGACTGGCGGGGGAATTATTTTAAAACCAATCAATCGTGAATTGATGAAGTCTACTGGAACGGTGATTTTTTTGCGAGCTGATTTTGATATCATTTGGGAAAGACTCTTGCAAGATGACAATCGCCCGCTTGTGAAAAATAAATCTAAAGAGGAAGTGGAAATACTATACAATTCTAGATTGCCATTATATATGGAGAGTGCGACTCATATTGTGGATACAAGCAACAAATCAATCGATGAAATTGTCCAACAAATTGCTCACCGTTTAAGATTGAATTGATATGGAAATAATATAGGGAAAAATAAAAGGTGGCAATGTCCATGTCAACAAATGATTATGTCAAATTTATTACCCAAACATTTGTCAAACATTTTAATCAACCAAAAATTGAGAGAAAGAAAAATAGGGCAGTGAGGAAGGAAAAGCGTCTTCCGCTTATTGACCGCTGGTTTGGGATTATTCCTTATGCTCTTAAGCTGTTTTTTAAGAAAAAACGATAATTTCCTAGCGCGAGTGGGTGTCTAAGACTGATTTTTTATCCCACCTTAACAGGCAGTAAAACCCCTACCTCAAAATGATTTAGAAACAGAGAAGACAGGTGGAAGATAACTGCCCCTAAAGGTCCGATAAGTTCAACTAACATTTAGTGGGGGATGAAGTTTCACTTTATCAAAGACACCCTTTATTTTGCTTATATTTTCGCCACTTTTAAATAAAAGATGCCCCCGTTGATGATATGAACCGAGATTTTCGGTTCATATTGTTCTTTTAAGGCCTGTTTTTCCGTATAATAACTTTCAGGCTTTTCCTCCTGATCCTCATAAAAGTGATCTAAAAGTGTTAAGTCATCCTTCCATCTTTTCATTGCTTCTTCAGCCCAGCCATGAGATTGTGCAGAAAACTCATTTCTTAAGTATTTTTCGAGACGCAAAATTCCACTCAATGGCTTAATCATCGGAATGAGTGTAAAAGAGAGATCCGGAATTTTAGGTGTAAGTTCTTTTGATAATACATAATCATGGAAGTTTTCTACCACTTGTCCATGGATTAAATTAAGGCCTAATGAACGAAACTGATCTCGCTTTCTATCAGCTTGAAAAGAAATTTTCAAGTTTAGGCAAAGCCATGGATGAAGTGGCAGTTGTCTCTGTTGATCTTGTTGCTGTCTTGTTTCATACAATCGAATATAACGAGATAGTTTCTTCGTCGACTGGAATATTTGATGGAGACGTGGGGATCCATAATGAATAATTTCACCTTTAATTGAATCGGATATTTGCTGTTGATCGGTAATAAATGTCACTTTCATTGGGGCAGGGGACCCTCCTGTTTTCTCAATGTAATGCCAATAGAAAGGTCGATTCATCAATTCTTTATCCATCCGAGCGGATAATTGCACGGTTAGATAACAGCCCCCATTTTCCACAATGTCACATTGATTTGCTGTAAAATAATGTTCAAGATATTGATGTATTTCTTGCTTTTGCATTGATTTCACCCTCTTGGAGATTTTGTGCTAATTCAATCATTGATGTGAAATTATTTAATTTTACTTTCATTTCACCTTCTGTTAGTGATTCTTGGAAAATATCGTTTAGGTGATCCTCCAACTTTCCAAAATCGAGCTTTGTTAAGATCTCATCAAGCTCACCAACTACTTGTTCAAATAATCTGATCTTGTCATAAAGTAGTTTTAGCACATGCTCTTCAACTGTATTTTTTATGGCAAAATTAAAAACCTTAACATCTTCTGATTGTCCAAGTCGATGAACACGTCCAATTCGCTGTTCTAGTTTCATCGGATTCCATGGCAAGTCAAAATTAATAATATGATGACAAAATTGTAAGTTTAAACCTTCACCGCCCGCTTCAGTCGCTATTAATACTTGGGCTTTCTGCTGGAAAAGTTCTCTCATCCAATCTTTTTTACCACGCTTAAAGCCACCACGAAAGGGTACAGATGTTATGCCATGTTGCTTTAAGTACCATTGTAAGTAAAGTTGTGTTGCTCGATACTCCGTAAAAATAATGACTTTATCATTGATTTTTTGAACGAGTTCTAATGCTTTTTTGGCTTTGGAGTTTTCGGTCACATATTCTACATTTTTGATGAGTCTGAAAATCTTCTCTTTTAAGTGCTCATTGCCTGCATGTTTATTTAACATGTTTTTTAATGTTAAATAAACGGCTTCCCGACTGCTGCATGCCTCTCTTTGTAGGGTAATCAATGAAAAAGGACTTTGTTGGTTCATATTTTGATGTTCTTTTAATATTTGCAAGGAATGATAAAGTTGCAGTTCTTCCTTTGAAAACTCAATAAGGACCGTTTCAACATGCCTTTTTGTCCATTCAATCCCTGTATCTTGCCTTCTATTTCGAATCATTACTTTATTGATAAGCTCTTTAAGGAAAAGGTCATCCCTTATAGAACGATCTCCTTTTTTAAATTTTTTAGCAAATCCTGTTTGGTTTCCTAAATGTCCCGGTTTTAACAATGAAACAAGATGAAAGATCTCGTCGACTCGATTTTGTATGGGGGTTGCGGTTAATAATAAGCAGAATTTTTTCTTTAAATTTTGAACAAATTCATAGTTTTTTGTTTTTGGGTTTTTCAATTTATGTGCTTCGTCAATGATCACAAGATCGTAGTTTTGTTGATAAATTTTCTCACGATGTGGGCTCCTTTTCGCTGTATCAATGGAGGAAATGACAACATCAAATTGATCCCACACATAATCTTTCTTTTGAGCGACTGCCGGGATGAAAAATTTTGAATTTAATTCAGATACCCACTGGGAAACAAGAGAGGCTGGTACAAGAATGAGAACTTTTTTTGCTAAACCACGTATCATATATTCTTTCAGAATAAGACCAGCTTCAATTGTTTTCCCCAAACCGACTTCATCAGCAAGGATTGCTTTCCCGTTCATCTCCTCAATTACTTGTCTAGCAGCTTCTAATTGATGAGGAAGGGGCGTCAAATTGGGCAAAAATTTAGGTGCTTGAAGACCTTCAAATTCAGGAATAATCATTCTATTTTCCATATCAATTGCCAGTTGGAATAAGGGCCAGCTCCCCCATGGACCATCATGTTCTAATTTATTGTCTAATTCTTTTCCCCATTCATGATCGAATTCAATGGATAGATTCATACGTTACAACTCCTTATTAGGTGGGTTTACTTTAGCAGGCAATAAAACCTTCATTGAATGTTAGTTGAACTTTATAAAGAAAGGAAAAAATTAGGATTTCCTAGAGCGATTGTCTACAAAACTAACGCATTCGAAAGATCCGTTGTTAATCTTAGGAAGTCTATGACGATTTATCTGCAAAAATATAATGAAAGCCGGCGGAAAAACGAACAATATTCAATAGTATGTGGGAAATATCATGATTTAATAAATACTGTTATTTAAAATTTACATATTTTTTGCTGCAAAATGAGACTTTGTGATTCAAGAAAGCTCTTAACAGTTATGTACTTAGAAACGAGTGTATTTAACGAAATTTTTTCTATCCCTTTTAAGCGTTTTCTTTTGATCCCGCCTTAACGGGTAGTAAAACCTCCACCTCTAAATGATTTGGAAACAAAGAAGATCCCTGACCTTAAAGGTCCGATAAGGTCAACTAACATTCAGTGGGGGATGAAGAACCCCTCACTGAAATGAAGTTTCACTTTATAAAAAGGATTGCCGAAAAGGATCATTTAATGGTAGGATGAGATTGAATAGTAAAACTCTTAATTTTAACAATTTCCGAATAATCCGCTTCAGTTCATAAGTGTTTTCTATTTTTTAGTATATCCATTTATAAACTAAATATTGGCGAATGAAGACAAGGGGAGAGTCTGCCAAGGCAGCGCCGAAGGAGCAAGCATGTATGATGTGAATCTCTCAGGCAAAAGAACTCTTGTTGGACGCATCTCTGGAGAGTGTTTCTTTAATGGCTCAAATCGGAAACCGGCAATTGCCATCCCACTTTTTGAAGCTATTAGGGGGAAACCACCAAAGAAGAAAGCCTTCTATTAGTAGGTCAAACTTTCAGGTACATGGACAGAGGACTCATATATGGGTTCTTTGTCTTTTTTATTATGCCTATTTTCGTGAATTTTGGCACTATTCAATAAGTTGATGTTTAATCGTTTTTGGGTAGTAATCAACATTTTCGGGAAAAAGAGTATTAGTTTAAATGGATCATAAAAAAATAAGGGGGATTTTGTTATGTCGACACTTGAACGTACACCAGTATTTGAACTCTATAAGGAATACGGGGCAAAAACAATTGACTTCGGGGGATGGGAGCTACCAGTACAATTTTCGAGTATTAAAGAGGAACATGAGGCTGTAAGAAAGAGAGCGGGTTTATTCGATGTATCACATATGGGGGAAATTACAGTAAGAGGGAAGGATAGTCTACCATTTTTACAAAAAATGATGACGAATGATATCTCTCGTGTAAAGCCACAAGGGGCCATTTACACTGCCATGTGTGATGAAAAGGGCGGTACAGTAGATGATTTAATTATTTATATGCTTGATGAACAGGATTACCTATTAGTCGTCAATGCCGCAAATACCGAAAAAGATTTCCGGTGGTTATCGAAGCACCAAGAAGGTGAAGTAGAAATTCAAAATGCTTCGAATCAATGGGGACAATTGGCCTTACAAGGTCCTTTAGCTGAGCAGGTTTTACAAACTCTCGTGAAGGACATGAATCTAAAAGAAATTAAGTTCTTTAAGTTTAAACATAATGTCGACCTAAATGGATCAAAGGTGCTCCTTTCTCGTACAGGCTACACAGGAGAAGATGGATTTGAAATTTACTGCCGAAGTGAAGATGCACCAAAACTTTGGAAGGATATTTTAGAAGCTGGGAAGACTCAAGATGTTCTACCTTGTGGTTTGGGGGCACGGGATACTCTGCGGTTTGAAGCAGGTCTTCCGTTGTATGGGCAAGAGCTTTCTGCTGATATATCCCCACTTGAAGCAGGAATCGGTTTTGCTGTAAAGACCGAAAAAGAAGTAGACTTTATAGGGAAAAAAGCGTTAAAAGAGCAAAAAGAAAATGGTTTAGAGCGGAAGTTAGTAGGGATTGAAATGGTGGAAAGAGGGATTCCTCGACACGGCTATCCCGTTTTAAGTGAAGAAAAGGAAATTGGTTTTGTCACAACAGGGACACAGTCACCTACATTAAAGAAAAATATTGGGTTGGCCCTGGTTCAAGCTGAAAAAGCCCAATTAGAGAAAGAAATCCAAGTTGAAATCCGCAAAAAGCGGGTAACAGCCAAAATTATCCCAACACCATTTTATAAAAGATCTAAATAAGGGAAGAGATGAGGGGGATTCAAATGAAGCATCGTTATTTACCAATGACTGAAACAGATCAAAAAGAAATGTTAGATGCCATCGGAGTTTCTTCCGTTGAAGAGCTTTTTCAAGATATTCCGGAAGAAGTTCGTTTTAAGGGTGAGTATAATATCAAGCCTGCAAAATCGGAAGCTGCACTAAAAAAAGAGTTGGCTCAATTAGCTAGTAAAAATATCCATACAAAACAAGTACCGTCTTTTTTAGGAGCAGGGGTGTATGATCATTATATTCCATCCATTGTCGATCATGTCATTTCACGCTCAGAATTTTACACAGCTTATACTCCATACCAACCGGAAATTTCCCAAGGTGAGTTACAAGCTATTTTTGAATTTCAAACGATGATTTGTGAATTAACGGGAATGGATGTAGCCAATTCATCTATGTATGACGGTAGTACTGCATTAGCTGAAGCAGCGATGTTAAGTGCGGGTCAAACGAAGCGAAAAAAAGTACTAGTATCAAAAGCAGTCCATCCAGAATCACGTGCTATTTTAAATACGTATGCGAAAGGTCAAAATATTGAAATTCAAGAAGTTCCCCATTCTGAGGGTGTGACGGATTTATCGAAATTGAGTGAGATGATTGATGAGGATACTGCAGCTGTCATTATTCAATATCCAAACTTCTTTGGGCGAATTGAATCATTACAAGAGATTGAAAAAGTGATTCATGAAAAAAAATCATTGTTTGTTGTGTCCTCTAACCCATTAGCATTAGGCGCCTTAACACCACCAGGAAAACTCGGTGCAGATATTGTCATCGGCGATGCTCAGCCATTCGGGATTCCTGCATCATTTGGGGGGCCACATTGTGGATATTTCGCCGTCACTAAAAAGCTTATGAGGAAAGTCCCTGGCCGTCTTGTCGGTCAAACCGTAGATGAAAATGGAACTCGTGGGTTTGTGTTGACATTACAAGCGAGAGAACAGCATATTCGTCGAGATAAAGCAACTTCTAATATATGCTCAAATCAGGCATTAAACGCCTTAGCTGCAAGTGTTGCCATGACGGCTCTTGGAAAAAAAGGATTAAAAGAAATGTCCATTCAAAATATCCAAAAGGCTCATTATGCAAAGACGTTATTAAAGGCTCAAGGATTCGACATTGCTTTTGATGGTCCATCATTCAATGAATTTGTCGTTAAATTAGATAAGCCTGTAAGTGAAATCAATAAACAGTTACTAACTAAAGGGATGATTGGCGGTTATGACCTCGGTCGTGATGATGGTGATTTGGAACAACATATGTTAGTTGCTGTGACAGAACTGAGAACGAAAGAAGAAATTGACTTATTTGTTAAGGAATTGGGGGATGGCCATGAATAAGCAAGATCAACCTCTTATTTTTGAATTATCTAAAGAAGGTCGTATCGGACATAGTTTGCCAGAATTAGATATCGAGGAAATGGAGCTTTCATCCATTATTCCCGATGAATATATTCGAGAAGAAGAAGCAGAACTTCCTGAAGTCTCTGAACTTGATATTATTCGTCATTACACAGCGTTATCCAATCGCAACCATGGTGTCGATTCTGGATTTTACCCACTTGGCTCATGTACGATGAAATACAATCCAAAAGTGAACGAGGATGTTGTTCGATTTGAAGGGTTTTCATATGTTCATCCATACCAAGCGGAAGAAACGGTTCAAGGTTCACTTGAATTAATGTATGATCTCCAAGAACATTTAAAAGAAATTACTGGAATGGATGAAGTCACTTTACAACCAGCAGCGGGTGCGCAAGGGGAATGGACTGGTTTGATGATGATTCGCGCTTTCCATGAATCCAATGGCGATTTCCACCGTACGAAAGTCATCGTTCCTGACTCTGCTCATGGAACGAACCCTGCGTCTGCAACTGTAGCCGGATTTGAAACGGTCACAGTGAAATCCAATGAGAATGGCTTAGTTGATCTAGAAGATTTAAGACGGGTAGTTGGGGATGATATAGCAGCTTTAATGCTAACAAACCCAAATACATTAGGGCTTTTTGAAGAACATATTCTTGAGATGGCGGAGATTGTTCATGGTGCTGGAGGTAAATTATACTATGATGGAGCCAATTTAAATGCTGTTTTATCAAAAGTACGTCCTGGAGATATGGGATTTGACGTTGTCCATTTAAATCTTCACAAAACATTTACAGGCCCTCATGGTGGCGGTGGCCCTGGTTCTGGTCCTGTAGGCGTAAAAGCGGAGATCATTCCATTTTTACCAAAACCATTAATTGTGAAAAAAAATGAGCAATTTCAATTGGATTATGATCGTCCACAGTCGATCGGCCGAGTGAAAGCTTATTACGGAAACTTTGGAATTAATGTTCGTGCGTATACGTACATCCGTACAATGGGGCCAGATGGATTAAAGGCGGTTACTGAGAATGCCGTCATTAATGCGAACTATATGATGAGAAGATTAGCGCCATATTTTGAACTACCATTTGATCGTCATTGTAAGCATGAGTTTGTGTTGAGTGGTAAACGACAAAAGAAATTAGGTGTGCGCACTTTAGATATGGCGAAACGCCTGTTAGATTTCGGTTATCACCCACCTACTATTTATTTCCCATTAAATGTGGAAGAGGGAATGATGATCGAACCGACTGAAACAGAGTCGAAAGAGACATTAGACGCTTTTATCGATGCGATGATTCAAATTTCAAAAGAAGCGGAAGAAAATCCGGAAATTGTTCAAGAAGCTCCACATACAACGGTTGTTGGTCGTTTGGATGAAACGCTAGCAGCAAGAAAACCTGTATTAAAATATACGAAAGAATCGTAAACAATCAAGCCCCCTAGTGAAAGCAGTATATCACCATTAGGGGGCTTTTTTCACTTTTCTTCATATGAAACATCAAAAAATCAATCAGTATGACACCGATTGATTTTATAATGAACAAATAATATTCATATTTCAGTAGCTTGAAAACTTACTTTTACTAAATGAAATGTTTTTAGTTTTTTGTCTTAATTTTTCCAGACCATTTCTTAAAGCCGCCTTCTAATAAATATAAATCGCGATATCCTTTGCGATAAAGAGTTTGGGCTGCGCGGCCACTTCTCATGCTTGTTTGACAATATAAATAAACAGGTTTATCAGGACGAATTTCTTTCATTCGCATCTTCATTTGAGATAATGGAATATTTCGGGCTCCTAGGATATGTCCCGCATCAAATTCATTTGGTTCACGTACATCAATTAATTGGGCTTTACGGTATCCCGCTTTAAATTCTTCTTCGCTCAATGTTTTGACGATTTTTTTTTGATAAAAATACGTGAATAATGAATAAATAATAATTGCTCCTAAAATGAATGCAATGGTATACAGCAATGATATTGCCCCTTTCTACGGTTTTACACTATATTCTATTATAATCATCAATGGAAATAGAATCAAAAATTTTTTACGAATCATTGAGATTTTTCTACCTGAGTTTTTTGCTCATTTTTTAGTTAGGACAACTGCATTATTATTGGAATAATCAGAAATAAACCGATGTTCTTTGTTTTTCTTTCATCATTTGTTAGACTAGTAAAAGAAAAATATTAAAAGCGAGGTTTGCGCTTATGACGGATCAAGAAGTTTGGGGGTTTATTGACTATCAAGCTCATTCCCCATCGTTTAACATGGCTTTAGACGAGGCTTTATTGGATTGGCATAGTGAAGGAGTAATTCCTCCCGTTATCCGCTTCTATGGTTGGGATCCAGCTACCTTATCCATCGGTTATTTTCAAAAGGTAGAAAAGGAAATTGACTTAGATGCTGTAAAGAAACATCATCTTGGATTTGTACGCCGTCCGACTGGGGGAAGAGGCGTACTACATGAACATGAATTAACGTATAGTGTCATTGTGACAGAAGAGCATCCGAAAATGCCTTCGTCGGTAACAGAGGCCTATCGGGTGATTTCAGCTGGGATTTTAAAAGGGTTTCATCATTTAGGGCTTGATGCGTACTTTGCTGTGCCCCATACGGATGAAGAAAAAAGTAAGTTAAAGAATCCCCGTTCATCTGTTTGCTTTGATGCTCCAAGTTGGTATGAGTTAGTTGTCGAAGGGAGAAAAGTAGCAGGAAGCGCGCAAACACGCCAAAAGGGGATTATACTGCAGCATGGGTCTATTCTTTTAGACTTAGATGAAGAGAAGCTCTTTAGCCTATTTAAATATCGCAATGAGCGTGTGAAAGAGCGTATGCAAAAAGCGTTAAAATCAAAAGCGGTTGCGATCAACGACTTAAGCCCAACTAGGGTGACCATTGACATGGCAAGGAATGCTTTTAAACAAGGTTTTGAGGAAGGTTTAGGTATCGAATTAAAACCATATGAATTAACGGCAGATCAGCTTGCTTATGTAAATGATCTAGCAAAGAGACGGTATAAATCTACGGAGTGGAATTTTAAACGATAGAAAAGGAGAAAGCGATAATCTACTCGCTTTTTTCTTTTTGCTTTGGATGAAATACTTTGTTATGGCCTGTTACATAGTATTTGTATTCTACTTGCAACCTTGAAAATTTATTTATTCTTCCTGAAATTCAGCGTTTTAATAGAAAAAACAGTGATTTACTATCAAATCTAGCTTTTTCTTCTCTTGACAAAAAAGTCATTCTAAATCAATATATAGTAAGTGCAATAAAATGATATACACAATATATTGTGTATTTAGCGTCTATTGTCCTCATATATTGATATGCTAACTTAATAGATAAGAAAGAATGATTTTTTTGTTTAAGAAAAGGAGTTGTCAAAATGTCTGTTGCGTCAAAAAAAGGTATGACTTTGAATACGGAGAAATTAAATAAAGATATTCATCTTTTTCCACAGGTCCATCCTATTACCCCAGATATGAAACTTACACATAAAGGTGTTTCCCGTCTTGTAATGATTGATAGATATTCTTTTAAAGACACTGAAAAGCTTACTTTAACAGAGGGGGACTTCGTTGTTCTTACTGTCAAAGAGGATCCGAAATTTCCTGCAAGAGGCCTAGGATATATTAAAAAAATTGATTGGCAAAATAAAAAAGCAACTGTATGGATTGAAGAAGAATTTCGCAGTGCCATTGATGATCCACAAGAAGCGAAATCGGGTACTGTTTGTCGTTCGTTAGATGTCATTGAGAAGCCATTAGAGGTTTTTTATGAACAAATCGCCAAAAGAAATGCAACAGGATTAGCTTCTGTTGAAAAAACAGATGAAAAACGTCAAGAATGGTTTGAAAAGTTTTATGATGAACTCGTCAATCTTCGTTTTATACCTGCAGGGCGTGTATTATATGGGGCTGGGTCTGAAACAGATGTTACATACTTTAATTGCTACGTTATGCCGTTTGTACCCGACTCCCGCGAAGGAATTTCTGAACATCGAAAGCAAGTGATGGAAATTATGAGTCGTGGTGGAGGTGTAGGGACAAATGGTTCAACATTACGCCCACGAAATACATTGGCAAAAGGTGTAAACGGAAAATCATCAGGTTCTGTTTCATGGCTAGATGATATCGCAAAATTAACTCATCTCGTTGAACAAGGCGGTTCCCGTAGAGGGGCACAAATGATCATGTTAGCAGATTGGCATCCAGATATCGTCGAATTCATCGTATCTAAAATGCAAAATCCGAGAATTCTACGTTTCCTAATTGAAAATACAAAGGATGAGCGAATCAAAAAATCAGCGGAAGAAAAATTAAAATTTATTCCCCTTACGTTGCAAGAAGAAGTCATGTATCAAGGAATCGTAAATTATAAGGAAATTCCAGGATATGGTGGATTTAGCGAGGCGATTATTAAAGATGCCGAAGAAAAACTACGCACAGGTGGAACTTATTCAGTTCACAATCCTGAGTTTTTAACAGGTGCTAATATTTCCGTTTGCTTAACAAAAGATTTTATGCAAGCAGTTGAAAATAATAAAGAATATGAACTCCGTTTTCCAGCTGTAGAAACATATAATGAACAGGAAATGGATGTATACAACCAAGAATGGCATAAAGTTGGAGATGTCCGTGAATGGGAAAAGCTTGGACATAAGGTAAGAACGTATCGAAAAATCCAAGCCCGTGAACTTTGGAACCTTATTAATATTTGTGCAACTTATTCAGCAGAGCCGGGGATCTTCTTCATTGATAATGCGAATGAAATGACAAATGCAAAAGCATACGGACAGCAAGTAGTTGCAACAAATCCATGTGGGGAGCAACCTTTGGCTCCATACTCTGTTTGTAACTTAGCCGCAGTTAACTTGGCTGAAATGGCAGATAAAGAAACGAAAACAGTCAATTTTGAAAAGTTAAAGCGGACGGTCGAGGTTGGAGTTAGACTTCAAGATAATGTCATAGATGCAACTCCTTACTTTTTAGAAGAAAATAAAAAACAAGCTTTAAGTGAACGCCGGGTTGGCTTGGGCGTTATGGGGCTAGCTGATTTGCTTATTTACTGTGAAAAAGAATACGGATCTAAGGAAGGCAATCAATTAGTTGATCAATTATTTGAGACGATTGCGACGACTGCTTATAAGGCTTCGGTTGAATTAGCGAAAGAAAAGGGAAGTTTTCCATATTTAGTTGGAAAGACTGAAGAACAAACGAATAAACTTAGAAATGCGTTTATTCATACTGGATATATGAAAAAGATGCCAGAGGAAGTTCGTCAAGCTATTCTTGAACATGGCGTGCGCAATTCTCATTTACTGACAGTAGCTCCAACTGGATCGACTGGAACAATGGTGGGGGTTTCTACAGGGCTTGAGCCTTATTTTTCCTTCACTTATTATCGAAGTGGGCGCCTAGGTAAATTTATTGAGGTAAAGGCAGATATTGTTCAAGAATATTTACAGGCTCATCCAGAGGCAGATGCTGACCACTTACCACGTTGGTTTGTTACGGCAATGAATCTTGCACCAGAGGCCCATGCAGATGTTCAATGTGTCATCCAACGCTGGATCGATAGTTCAATCTCCAAAACGGTTAATGCGCCAAAAGGGTATGCTGTGGAGCAAGTTGAAAAAGTGTATGAACGATTATATAAGGGTGGAGCAAAAGGCGGAACTGTTTATGTTGATGGAAGCCGCGATTCTCAAGTATTAACATTAAAAGCGGAAGAAAATCGATTAGATGATTATGAGGAAGCAAAACAACAGACTGAAAAACAAAAGGTTGTTCTTGTTGATACAATACAAGATCTACGCTCAACAAACGTTACGATTGGAAATGAAGTAGGTAATACTTGTCCTGTCTGCCGAAAAGGAACGGTAGAAGAAGTGGGTGGCTGCAATACATGTACGAATTGTGGAGCCCAATTAAAATGTGGTCTTTAATTTAGAAAACAAGCCGAATTCGAGATTTATTCGAATTCGGCTTGTTTAATTGTTCAAGAATGGTTGAAGTGGCCCTATCTTCCACAATTCCACCTTGATTTTTGTTCTAATAGACAAACTAGCGTGATTACTATAGTAAAGGGGGAGTGAATAGAAGCGGAGGTGGGAATATGTTGATTGACGGTGTTTTTTCGGGTGGAGGTATTAAAGGTTTTGCATTAGTTGGCGCCTATCAAGAAATTGAGGAAAAAGGATATGTCTTTTCGCGATTAGCGGGTACAAGTGCAGGGTCTATTGTAGCAGCCTTTATAGCAGCTGGTTATAAATCAAAGGAAATTTATCAATTATTAGATGAATTAGACACGATGAAGCTTCTGGATTCAACTAGTCCAATTGATTTCGCTCTATTTAAATGGTTAGCAGTTTTTTGGAAGTTAGGTCTATATAAAGGAAATGCACTTGAAACATGGATCAATGAGAAATTGGCCTTAAAAGGAGTCGTCACATTTGCTGATCTACCGAATCAAACTTTACGTGTAGTTGCCTCTGATATCACTAGGGGCAGAATGCTGGTATTACCAGATGATTTAAAAAAATATGGGATTCATCCGAAACATTTCCCGGTAGCAAGAGCCATCCGAATGAGCTGTACCATCCCTTATTTTTTTCAACCTGTTAAATTAAAAGGCCAGGATGGTGTATCACTCATTGTGGATGGGGGAGTGTTAAGTAATTTTCCGATGTGGTTATTTGATCGTGATGGCAGAAGAACTAGGCCAGTACTTGGAATTAAATTAAGTCCCCATTATTCCGAATACCCGAAATATACGATTCACAATTCATTTCAATTATTCCATGCATTATTTCAAACGATGAAGGATGCACATGATGCTAGATATATTTCGAGGAAACATGAAAAAAATATTATTTTTATCAAAACAAATGGGACATCTGCAACCGAATTTGAATTAAATGATGAAAAAAAACACGCCCTAGTCGAAACAGGGCGTAAAGCGGCTCGAGAATTTTTAAAAAAATGGAGCTATTGAAGAGACATTTAGGAAGATGCACGGTTTTTCTTTTTGCCTTTTTTTCCTTCGATCACCGTCAAATGTGCATGGCTTCGTTTACGTAATGGTTTTCTTTTCTGCGAGCTCGTTGAATGATGGGAATGATGTTTCTTTTGCATTCGCTTTTTGGACTTACGTGCAGCTTTTAAAAATGCTTGTTGCTCTTTCTTATTCAGCTTCCCTTTCATCATGAATTGATATAAGGCGTAGATCAAACCTACGAAAACAACAAGAAAGAGAAATTGTTTTAATAAGTACTGAGGCTGGCTAACGAGTAGCGAAACGAAACCAATGACGGCAAACATAACGATAATCGAAACGAGTATTGTACGTCGATTCAAAAAAGCCACCTCCTATCAAGCATGATGATTATTTATCTTATGATTATTTTAGACGATATCTTCCTCATTTAACCGTCTTTCTTTACTTTTTTCCAACTTTAATAATTCATGGAAGGATGCGATGGCCACTTCCACTTGATCATCGCTCGGTTCTTTCGTTGTAATAAGTTGTAACCATAATCCAGGATACCCTAAGGCTTTTAAGACTGGGATATTACGTAGTTTGTTCGTAAACTGTAATACTTCAAATGAAATTCCCAGAACGACAGGAATGAGGGCGATCCGGTTTAATATTCTCACCCATAAAGGGTCTGTGGGTACAAGCAAATAAACAAAAACACCGACAATGACTGTAAATAAAATGAAGCTGCTGCCACAACGATAATGAAGTCTTGATTGTGACTGAACATTTTGAACCGTTAATTCTAACCCATTTTCAAAAGCATTAATCACCTTATGCTCTGCACCGTGATATTGAAATACTCGTTTGATCAATGGGGTTAAAGAGATGATAAAGATATAAGCAAGTAATAATAATAGTTTAAAAAAACCCTCAATTAATATCTGAGCCAAGTCACTTTGAAATAGTGGGCGAGTTAGTTCCGCTAGAAATACGGGAACGAGGGTGAAAACAAATTTTGAAAAAAGCAGGGATAGTACACCAACTGCTGCCACTCCGAGGATCAGTGTTAATTTAGATGTTTCTTCTGCACTTTCAATCTGGCCGTCTTCAGAAGGGTCAAGATCATATCGCTCAGATGAAAAATTAAGATGCTTTGTTCCAGTGCCTGCCGCTTCAAATATGGCGACAATTCCCCTTATAAAGGGAATTTTCTTCAATTTTTGAAGGCTAGGATTCGGTTGCCTTGGCAAATGATAGTAATCAATGGATTGATCTTTTCGCCTAATAGCTGTAACAGTATGGTGCTTACCCCCAAACATCACCCCCTCGATTACTGCTTGACCACCATAAATAGGCTGATTTTCTTTCATATCAAAACCTCTTTCGTCATTCTTTTTGCTTGATTATCGATCGAAAATAATTAAAAGAACCTCTAAATATTACCTATTGAAATGAGACAATTCCTTTACTCTCTTTTTGAAAAATGAATGCTTCTACTTATTGTACCAAAAATTACAGTATATAGGGAGGACGGAACTTTAACTTATTTTTGAATGCAATAGATTTTTGTCCATGGATATACTACAAAATGGAGGTGTTCTATATGAGCGAAAACGAGGGGAAATTAGAACAGAATCAATCTGAAGAACCCATGTCTTTTATTATGATGACGGTTGTAACTGGATTTGTTGGTGGAGTAATATGGAGTTTAGTGGCTTACTTTTTCTATATGTTTCAATTTACAAAGATTGAGCCCAATATCATATTAGAACCTTTTACTGTAGGTCATTGGAGAAATACATGGATTGGGATCATTTTATCCATTATCGTATATGGAATCGTTTCAATTGGGGCCGCACTTCTTTATTATGCTCTTTTAAGAAAAGTGAAATCGTGGTGGGCGGGTGCACTCTATGGAATTCTTTTGTTTCTAATTGTTTTCTTTATTTTAAATCCTATGTTTCCAAGCATGAAGTCATGGAAGGATACAGATTTTAATACGATTATGACATGTGTTTGTGTGTACATTTTGTATGGAGTATTTATCGGATATTCGATATCATTTGAAAATTCTGAAGTGGAACGCGCAAACCAAAATGAAGACTTGAACCGTTAACTTACATGTAAGTTCCCTAAACTGGTTGAAGCCCTTTCCATTTGAAAGAATCATGTTTCACTTTATAGGTAAGAAATTTATGGTAAAATATCCTTACTAAATCTTTTATGAAATCAAAGGTGAAAGAAATGACCAAAATATTAGTTTTAAATGGCCCAAACTTAAATAGGTTAGGGAAAAGGGAACCGGAGATTTATGGGACTGAGACATTGGAAATGTTGGAGAACCATTTAAGATCAAAGGGAAGTGAATTAGGAGTCGAAATAGAAGCCTTTCAATCGAATGTAGAAGGGGAATTAATCAACCGACTACATAAAGCAGCAGATGAACATGTTGATGGGATCATCTTCAATCCAGGGGCATTTACCCATTATAGCTATGCACTAAGGGATGCAATCGCTTCGATCTCTATACCTGTCATCGAAGTTCATATTTCAAATGTCCATAAAAGGGAAGAGTTCCGTCATCAATCTGTAATTGCTCCCGTTGCTTTCGGGCAAATTGTTGGATTAGGCCTACATGGCTATGAACTCGCTTTATTAGCATTAAATCAGTGGATAGAGGGGGAAAAGAAAAATGGGGAAAATTGATCAACTTCGTGAACAATTTCAGAAAAATGGAATCGATGGAATTTTTATTAATAGTCCTTATAATAGACGTTATATGTCAAATTTTACAGGCTCTTCGGGAGTTGTTCTTATTTCTTTTGATAAAGCATTATTTATTACAGATTTTCGATATACTGAACAAGCTTCAAAACAAGCTGAAGGATATGAAGTTATTCAACATTCAGGTCCAATTATTGAAGAAGTAGTGAAACAAGCAGAGAAATTAGGAATCAAAAAATTAGGATTTGAACAAGACTACATTACTTTCGGAGTGTATCAACAATATCAGAATATCTTCAAAGGGGAACTAGTTCCAGTTCAGAACCTAATTGAAAACTTGCGCTTGATTAAGAGTGAATCAGAGATTAAGATATTAAAGGAAGCTGCGAATATTGCGGATGCAGCATTCACACATATATTAGATTTTATTAAGCCTGGAATAAGTGAGCTTGATGTTTCTAATGAATTAGAGTTTTATATGAGAAAATGTGGAGCAACCTCATCTTCTTTCGACACAATTGTCGCATCAGGCTACCGTTCTGCCTTACCACACGGTGTCGCAAGTAAAAAGGTAATTGAAGCAGGTGATATGGTTACACTTGATTATGGAGCATACTATAATGGGTATGTTTCTGATATTACTAGAACGATTGCCGTTGGTGAGCCTTCAGAACAAATGAAAGATGTGTATAATATCGTACTTGAAGCACAATTACGTTCTGTCGATCAAATCAAACCCGGCTTAACTGGGAAGGAAGCCGATGCCATCGCCCGTGATTACATAAGTGAAAAAGGATATGGGGAGCAATTTGGTCACTCATTAGGGCATGGAATTGGACTCGAAGTGCATGAGGCACCGACTCTTTCTTTACGATCGGACAAAATTATGTTACAACCAGGAATGGCTGTAACCATTGAACCAGGAATTTATTTGCCGGGTACAGGTGGCGTCCGTATTGAGGACGATACCATCATAACCGAAAGTGGAAATGAGTTACTCACACATTCTACGAAAGAATTAATTATTTTGTAACGTTATAGGAGGAACCTTAATGATTTCAGTTAACGATTTTCGTACAGGTTTAACAATTGAAGTGGATGGTGGCATTTGGCGTGTAATGGATTTCCAACATGTTAAACCTGGAAAAGGAGCGGCATTTGTTCGTTCTAAATTACGTAATTTACGTACAGGAGCGATCCAAGAGAAAACATTCCGAGCTGGTGAAAAAGTCGGAAAGGCGCAAATCGATAACCGTAAAATGCAATATTTATACGCGAATGGTGATCAACATGTTTTCATGGATAATGAATCCTATGAACAAATTGAATTAAACGAAGCCGCAATTGAATATGAATTGAAATTTTTAAAAGAAAATATGGAAGTACATATTATGATGTACCAAGGAGAAACATTAGGTATTGAACTTCCAAACACAGTTGAGTTAAAAGTGACAGAAACTGAACCAGGAATTAAAGGTGACACCGCTTCTGGTGGTTCAAAACCAGCAAAAGTTGAAACAGGTCTAATTGTTCAAGTACCTTTCTTTGTGAATGAGGGGGACGTACTCATTGTCAATACTTCCGATGGGTCGTACGTCTCAAGAGCATAAAAAAACGATTTTTATTTGGAATCAAAGCTAGTAAAATTTAATCATCCCATTTCATTGGTGAAGCATCTGCTATCTTATTTAGCAGATGCTTTTTTGTACTCTATATAAAGATTAACCTTCTCTAAAGACCCCATATTTTCCCCTTTCAAAATGATCGCAAATTCAGTATAAAAAATTTTGTCATAAACAATTATTAATAGAATACATTGAATTAACGAGGGGCATGTACGAGGAGGAATGATGATGGAAACTTTTTATTCATATTTGCCTAAATCAATTGCTGAACAAATGATCCTTTTACCCTCTGTTATAAAGGAAAATATGGAGGAGATTAGAATGCGTATACTTCGCCCTCTAGAAGTTATTGCAAGGGGAAGGCCAACGTTTCTTCCATATACAGTTACAGAAGAAGATGGCGAACATTTTATTAATAAATTAAGTCATCACTCATTTTATACATTAGAAGAAGAGTTGAAGAGGGGGTACATCACCATTGAAGGGGGACATCGTGTTGGGTTAGCAGGGAAAGTAATTTTAGAGAATGGTCAGGTGAAAGGCCTTCGTCATCTCTCTTCTTATAATATTCGGGTTGCCCGTGAGAAAATCGGAATTAGTAAACCGCTTCTTCCTTATCTATTTGAGACAAGGTGGATGCATACGATGATTATCGGACCACCGCAAACAGGAAAGACGACATTATTACGCGACTTGGCTAGGCTTGTCTCAACCGGCGATGATGAAAGAAATATTCATTCACAAAAAGTAGGGATTGTTGATGAACGTTCAGAGATAGCGGGTTGTGTGAATGGAATTCCTCAGCTTACGTTTGGGCCAAGGATCGATGTTTTAGATGCTTGCCCAAAAGCAGAGGGGATGATGATGATGATCCGTTCCATGAGTCCAGATGTACTGGTCGTTGATGAAATTGGCCGTGAGGAAGATCGAAAAGCCATTATGGAAGCCGTTAATGCCGGAATCACCCTCATCATGACCACACATGGAGAATCATTATCAGAAATTAAAAAAAGACCATTATTGCAGGACATTGTCCAAGGTGGAATGATTGAAAGATATGTGGAACTTCATCGCCATGAAGGCTTGGAACCTACGGCCACCATACGAAATTCAAGCGGAGAATGTATACAGAATAAGGCGAGTGTCACCCTATGATGAAATTAGTAGGAGCAGCTATCATATTGATCACCACGACATGGATCGGTTTTGAATTGGCCAGACATTTAAGTGAGCGTTCAAAACAATTACGGTTATTAAAAAATGGTCTTCAAACATTAGAAGCGGAAATTATGTACGGTCACACACCACTTCATGAAGCATCCCGGAAAATTTCCAATCAACTTTCCGTTCCTATTTCGAGATTGTTCCATCAGTTTACTCATTATTTAACAACTACTGAAACTTCAGTGAAAGCGGCCTGGGATATGAGTTTGGTTGACATTAAACATCAAACAGCATTAAAAACAACAGACTTTGAAATTTTGCAACAATTTGGGGAAACTCTTGGCCGACATGATCGAATCACTCAACAAAAGCAAATTTTACTTGCACTTTCCTATCTGGAGAGAGAAGAGGAATATGCAAGGGAGAACCAACTTCGCTATGAAAAAATGATCAAAAGCTTAAGTTTTTTATCCGGGCTCCTATTGATTATATTGCTTTTGTAAAAATGGAGGGGAATGAAAATGGGGATTGAAGTGGATGTGATCTTTAAGATTGCTGGTGTTGGAATCGTCGTCGCTTTTTTACATACGATTCTTGATCAGGTGGGGAAGAAGGAGTATGCCCAATGGGTGACATTATTTGGTTTCATTTATATTCTTTTTATGGTAGCCTCAATCGTTGACGATTTATTCGAAAAAATTAAATCCGTTTTTTTATTCCATTGATTGGGAGGGATGAGCCATTGAAATTCTTCAAATCGCTGGAATTGCCATTATAACTGTTTTTCTAACCTTAATTTTAAAAGAACAAAAACCTAATTTTGCCTTTTTACTCGTCCTCTTTGTCGGTTGTGGAATCTTTTTATTTTTAATAGATAGAATATACGAAATTATCAAAATGATCAAAGGCATCGCAGAAAATGCCAATGTGAACATGATGTATGTTGAAACGATTTTGAAAATTATCGGGATTGCGTATATCGCTGAATTTGCTTCCCAAATTACGAAAGACGCGGGGCAGGGAGCATTGGCTGCAAAAGTAGAGTTAGCGGGGAAAATACTCATTTTAGCCATGGCGATCCCCATTTTAACCTTGTTAATTGAAACGGTTATTTCGATGATTCCATCTAAATAAGTAGCTTTTCGCTGATGGTGGTGAAAACAATGCAGCAAATATCACGATTAATGCTTTTGTTACTACTGTTTTGTATAGGGCCAGAAATTGTACAAGCAGAAGAGTTCTCAGCGAAGGAAAACAATCAGGATGATCAACTTGTGGAGCAACAACTTGATGATTTAGGAATTGAGGAATTAAAAGGATATTGGGAAGACATGATCGACCAATATGGTGGATATTTACCTGAGATGCAGAAGGGGTCTTTCATGGAACTAATGAAAGGCGAAAAGCAATTTTCAATGGAAGGTTGGGTAAAAGGAATCATTAAATTCGCCTTTCAAGAAATTGTTTTAAATGGAAAGCTCCTTGGAACCATCATGATGTTAACGATTTTTTGTATGTTTTTACAGTCATTGCAAAATGCATTTGAACAAGGAACGATTAGCAAAATTGCCTATGCGATAGTTTTTATTGTGTTAATTATTATGGCTTTAAATAGTTTTCACTCAGCGATGGAATATGCTGAAGATGCAATTGAACGAATGATCCATTTTATATTGGCACTAATCCCTTTTTTATTAGCATTAATTGCCACTTCAGGTGGATTTGTTTCAGCCACTTTCTTTCATCCAGTGATTATTTTTCTCATGAATACTAGTGGGATGATCGTTCAATATATTGTGTTGCCTTTGTTATTTTTAAGCACATTATTAAGTATTGTTAGTCAATTATCCGTTCATTATAAAGTAACCCAATTGGCCCAACTACTAAGAAATTGGAGCATCGGGATACTTGGAGCTTTTATGACCATTTTCCTAGGAGTTATATCGGTTCAAGGAACCTCCACAGCTGTTACGGATGGAGTTGCAATGAGAACAGCGAAATTTGTTACTGGGAACTTTGTGCCTGTCATCGGAAAAATGTTTACCGATGCAGCAGATACGGTTGTCAATGCATCGGTATTGCTAAAAAATACAGTTGGCATTGCAGGCGTAGCCATCTTATTGATTATGACAGCATTTCCCGCAATCAAGATTCTCATTATTGCTCTCATTTACAAATTTGCAGCTGCCATCCTACAACCTCTCGGGAGTGGTCCTATCATTAACTGTCTAGATACCATTAGCAAAAGTGTCATCTACATCTTCGCTTCACTTGCCATCGTTTCCATCATGTTTTTTCTATGTATCACCATTATTATTACAGCTGGAAATATCACGATGATGGTGCGGTAGGGGGGAGACCATGGAATTTATCACCACTTGGATTACGAATATTATCCTATTTATTCTTTTGGCTATTGTCGTTGAGATGCTGCTTCCTTCATCTAATTTTCAAAAGTATACCAAAATGGTCATTGGCCTCCTTCTCATTTTAGTGATTATGACCCCAATCTTAAAGCTAATTTCTGGGGACTTTCATCAACAACTTCAGTCTGTGATCAGCAAGGATATGGAGGGGAATAAAGTAGAAAATTTAGTAGAAATGAAGAAAAAAGAAATACAAGCATCTCAGCATGCATATATTTTAGAACAGATGGCTGTCCAATTAGAAAACGTAGCGGAAAAGGAGCTGATTCAGAAGTATCAAAATGAGATTGAAAAAATTGAAGTTGAAATGAAAGATACCCAAGGAAATTGGAATGATCAATTGACGATGATTCATGTTTACCTGAAAAAATCAGAGGGTGACAGTTCAATCCACTCCATCCATGAAGTAGATATTAATACAACGACACCGTTACCCCCAAAGATGAATGATCGAGAACAAGGAGAAGTTACATCATTTCTCTCAAAAATATGGGATGTAGAAAGTACAAAAATAGAACTTCACTTAGAAGGGGGGGCGGATCAAGATGGGTTCAAATCAAAGCCCGCTCAAAAAGCTTATTAATCATCTTAAACCTCCAAATGAGGAAAACAAAGATGATTATAAATCACCAAAGAAAACAAAATGGCTATTGATCGCTGGTCTTGTGGGAATTGCTTTTATGCTCATAAGTAATATGTGGACTGAAAAAAATCTATCGACACCTGCTGTTAAACAGGAAACGGAACAAATAGACGTGGAAACTTTTGGAGCAAAAAAAGAGCAGAAACCAAAATCCATTAAAGATTATGAAACAAAATATGAAAATCAGTTAAAAGAAGCATTAGATGAAATCGTCGGAGTAAATGATGTCACAGTCATTGTGAATGTAGAAGCAACTGAAAAGAAAATACTCGAAAAAAATACTACAACGCAAAAACAGGTCACGAAAGAGACAGATAAACAAGGTGGCGAAAGGGAGATAGAAGACCAAACAAAGGAAGAGCAACTCGTCATTATCCGAAAGGGTGAAAAGGAAAGCCCAATTGTGCTTGAAACGAGAAATCCAGAAATTAGAGGTGTTCTTGTAGTGGCTACTGGAGTTGACAATATACAAGTGAAGAAATGGGTAATTGAAGCTGTTACAAGGGTTTTAGATGTTCCAAGTCATCGTGTAGCAGTGATGCCTAAAAAAACGAAAGGGGAATAAAGAATGTTATTAAAAAAACAAACAGTATGGCTTTTGACAATGTTGAGTTTAGTGGTGGTGTTATCTGTTTACTATATTACATCTCCAAATCAACAAGGAACGGATCTAGCTGTTGACGAAAAGAAAAAAGAGGAGATTCAAACCCAAAGCAAAGAAAAGAATAAAACAGGGAATGTTGAAGTAATTACAGAAACCGCTGGTGATGAGGCATTTGAAGTATTACGTTTAGAATTACAAGATGAAAGAAACAAACTCCGGGAGGATTTAACTGAAAAAGTAGCATCAAAGGACTTATCAGCAAAAGAAAAAAATAAAGCATATGAACAAATGGAAACTCTAACAGAAATGGCGACAAAAGAAAACGTATTGGAAACATTGATTAAATCAAAAGGGTATAAAGATGCCCTGGTTAGAGCAGATGGAGAAAGTGTAAGAATTACAGTAAAGGCTGAGAAACATAGCCCAAGTGAAGCAAACGAAATTATTCGCTTAGTAGAAAATGAAATCGGTGAATATCAACCACTTTATGTTGAATTCCAACCAACAAAATAAAGTGAAGGACCTTAATGCCAGGTTTCCTTCTCATAACGATGAAGTGGACGGTTGCAAGTCAGATCCGATTCATCGTGAGGGGAGGAACTGGCTTTTTTTGTGAGGAACTTTTCCACTTAATGGATGAATAAATAGGGGGAAACGGGGGAAATTAAGACATCTGGAAAAAGATGTGAGTTAAAATATTATTTTTAATATTTAATATTTTGAAAAGAGTGATAAAATAGAATAAGTCTACTAGGTAAAATTATGATAAAGATTGGATTATCTTTCTAATATATCGTATCATTCTAGTAGCTAGTCATATTTTTTAAGGGGTGTCAGAAATGAAAGTACAAGAAATTAGAGAATTAATTAAACTTATTGATCAGTCGAGCCTTGATGAATTAGTGGTTGAGACAGACGGATCAAAGGTGAAAATGAAAAAACGTACAGGTGTTACATATGTTGAACAAGAACCTGTTCAACAAGTAGTACAAGAAGCAAAAGCACCAGCTGCAAGTGCTCCTGTAGCAAAACCTGCAGTAGAGAAAAAAGTCGAAGAAGCACCAAAGGCAGCAGCTAAGGTAGATGTCGATGATGCAAACTTACATAAAATCACGTCTCCTATGGTAGGTACATTCTATCAATCGCCATCACCTGATGAGGATGCATATGTGAAAGTAGGATCTAAAGTTTCAGAAGAATCCGTTGTATGTATCGTGGAAGCAATGAAGCTTTTCAATGAAATTGAAGCAGAAGTAGAAGGGGAAATTGTTGAGGTTTTAGTGAAAGACGGCCAATTAGTTGAATATGGTCAACCACTATTTCTAGTGAAACCTGAGTAAGGGGGGGATTGGCATGATTAAAAAAATATTAATTGCAAACCGAGGGGAAATTGCTGTACGTGTTATTCGTGCATGCCGTGATTTAGGGATTGAGTCTGTTGCTGTTTATTCAGAAGCAGATAAAGAAGCCCTTCATGTCCAACTAGCTGATGAAGCCTATTGTATTGGACCTACCGCTTCCAAAGACAGTTATTTAAGTCTTACAAATATTATTAGTGTAGCGAAATTGACAAACTGTGATGCCATTCATCCAGGCTATGGTTTCTTGGCCGAAAATGCAGATTTTGCAGAACTTTGTCGTGAATGCGATATTACATTTATTGGACCTACTCCTGAAGCCATTACGAAAATGGGTACAAAAGATATTGCACGTGAAACAATGCGTGATGCCGGAGTTCCTATCGTACCAGGGTCTAAAGGGATTATTAATAGTGTAGACGAAGCCATTCAATTAGCAAATGAAATGAGTTACCCTGTTATTATTAAAGCAACTGCTGGTGGAGGCGGAAAAGGGATCCGTGTTGCTAGAGACCAACAGGAGCTTGAAAAAGGAATTAATATTACCCAACAGGAAGCGGCAACAGCATTCGGAAATCCAGGTGTGTATATTGAAAAATATATTGAAGATTTCCGCCATGTTGAAATTCAAGTGTTAGCCGATCAACACGGGAATGTTATTCATTTAGGTGAGCGTGATTGTTCCATTCAACGCCGTCTACAAAAATTATTAGAAGAAACACCATCACCAGCTCTTGATGGAGAGGTCCGTAAAGAAATGGGTGAGGCAGCAGTTAAGGCAGCGAAAGCAGTTGACTATACTGGTGCCGGCACAGTAGAATTTATTTATGATTATAATCACCGTAAGTTCTACTTCATGGAAATGAATACGAGAATTCAAGTTGAGCATCCAGTGACTGAAATGGTAACAGGAGTAGACTTAATTAAAGAACAAATTCTGGTCGCTTCTGGTGAAAAATTATCATTACGCCAAGAAGATGTTGAATTTAATGGATGGGCGATTGAATGCCGAATCAATGCAGAGAATCCTGCGAAGAATTTCATGCCTTCACCAGGTAAAATTAATATGTATTTACCACCAGGTGGCATAGGAGTTCGGGTGGATTCTGCTGCCTACCCTGGCTATATGATTCCGCCTTTCTACGATTCCATGATAGCGAAAGTAATTTCTTACGGTGCCACTCGTGACGAAGCAATCGCTCGGATGAAGCGTGCTTTGAATGAGTTTGTTGTGGAAGGAATCCATACAACTATTCCTTTCCATCTCAGACTGTTAAATCATGAGAAGTTTGTTGAAGGGGATTTTAATACAAAATTCCTAGAGAAATATGAAGTGATGAAATAAATAACAAAGCCGGAGGTGTTACTTTCATGTCAGAAAACAAAAACGTTTTGGAAATGAGTAATCATGAAAACGGCCTTGGTAAAATTGAAATCGCCCCAGAAGTCATTGAAGTGATTGCGGGAATCGCCGCTTCTGAAGTGGATGGAGTTGCGCAAATGCGTGGAGGTTTTGCTTCAGGAGTCGTGGAACGATTAGGAAAGAAAAATCATGGCAAAGGTGTAAAAGTTGAACTTGTCGAAGATGGAATAAAAGTGGATGTTTTTTGTGTCATGACATTTGGGGTATCCATTCCTACTGTCGCTCAAAAAATCCAAGATAATATTCGCCAAGCATTGCTGAACATGACAGCTTTGGAAGCGGATGAAATCAATATTCACATCGTAGGGATTCAATTTGAAACAAAAGCTCCTGAAGGCGATTTCGTAGAGGAAATGTAAAGAAAAAAACCAAAGGGATTTACCTTTGGTTTTTTTCTGATTATTTGGCGTACTATAAAATTTAGGATTGCGGACGGGAATCCTCTACCTCTTTAGAGTAGAGATGAGAGTACGCTTTTGTCGAAATCCCCTTGTGGGATGGCAAGACAAAACATGATATACTACTTACAAGAACGAGTGTTCTTTGAAAACTGCATTATATGGGGTTGTGGTGAAGAAAGAACAGTCACCACGTAAAATAATGCCTGTCATGTGGGAAAGACCCACTCATTTGAAACCATTGCAAGGTTCGGAATAAACCTTCGTGGAGGGCAGGTCGATAGACCGCCCGATGAAGCGAGAAGCTCAGTCAATTCATTGACGGGTAGTTCACACATGTGGATCATCATTAAAAATGTTGTTCGTGGCAAGCCTTCAGCGCCTAACGGCTAGCATATTTCTACGTCTCGCCCTACGAGATGTCAACATCAGCTCGTGAGCTACCTCGCTGTTTTTCATTTATCTAACCCTGTGACTACAAAATCCGTACACCAGTGCTTTTGCTCTTACGCATTTGTTCTGAAATTTTGACTAACGTCAACAATAGAGTAAACTCTATGAAGGGGCAAGGATATGTAAAGTAATGGTATGAAATTTCTGAATACATGTTGATTTAATATTTTTCTGCGACTTTTTTTGAATTTATGCTATGATCGTCTTATACATATGATATTGTTTAAAAGGAGTTAAATGAATGAAAAGACGTACAGCACGTGAAAGAGGTTTACAAGCATTATTTCAAATAGACATAAGTGAGATCGATCCAAAAGAAGCAATTGAAAACGTGATGGAAGAGGAAACCACCGCACCATATGTTGAACAAATTGTTCTAGGAACGATGGACCATTTACAAGAGATTGATGAAATCATTGGCAAGCATAGCGAACATTGGTCGTTCGATCGTTTAGCAAAAGTCGATCGGAATATATTACGGATTGCTGTATATGAAATGAAGTATATGGAAGACGTGCCATTTAATGTTGCCATTACGGAAGCTGTTCAAATTGCGAAGAAATTCAGTGAAGAACGCTCAAGCAAATTTATCAATGGGGTTCTTTCCAATATTAAAAAAACGTTAGAATAATACCAAGGAGGTAGGAAAATGACAGCAAAAATAATTGATGGAAAACAAATTGCGAATGACATTCGACAAGAGTTAATAACAGAAGTTGAACAACTAAAGGAACAAGGAATAGTCCCTGGATTAGCAGTAATAATTGTAGGAGACGATTCCGCTTCTCATACATATGTTCGTAATAAAACAAAAGGCTGTGCTCAAGTTGGGATTCATTCAGAACTATATGAATACCCTGCGTCGATTACTGAAGATGAGCTATTAAATAAAATTAAAGATTTAAATGCCAACGATTCCATACATGGTATATTAGTTCAACTTCCTCTACCAAAGCATATTTCGGAAACGAAAGTAATCGATACAATTTCCCCGGAAAAAGACGTAGATGGCTTTCATCCGATTAATGTTGGAAAACTATCTATTGGACAAGATGGATTCGTTTCATGCACACCATACGGAGTCATTAAGTTAATGGAAAGAGAAAATATCCCGCTAGAAGGAAAACATGTTGTGATCGTAGGAAGAAGTAATATCGTTGGGAAACCAGCTGGATTATTATTTTTAAGAGAGAATGCCACTGTAACTTATTGTCATTCAAGAACGAAAGATCTTTCATCATTTACAAAACAAGCTGATATCGTTGTTGCTGCTGTCGGAATTGCCAAATATTTAAAAGCGGATGATTTTAAGCAAGATGTGGTGATTATTGATGTGGGCATGAACCGTGATGAGAACGGGAAACTTTGTGGAGATGTTGATTTCGAGGATGCTAAATCAAAAGCGAGCTATATTACACCTGTACCGGGTGGAGTTGGTCCAATGACGATTACAATGCTTCTTTATAACACTGTGAAATCAGCTAAACAAAAGGGGAAACAATAGCATTCAATTGATTTAAATAGTAATATTATATATATGAATAAGCTGCCTTCCTGTTCAACTTAATCGGAATGCAGCTTTTCTGTTTTAGAATTTTTTATAAGGTGGTTTATGATGAATCCACAACAATATTTAACAGTGAAAGCACTGACGAAATATATTAAAAGGAAATTTGATGCGGATCCTTATTTAACGGATGTTTATGTGAAAGGGGAAATATCGAACTACAAACGTCATACAAGCGGACATATGTATTTTACGTTAAAAGATGAAAATGCTCGTATGTTGTCCATTATGTTCTCTTCAGCTAATCGAAAATTAAAGTTTAATCCAGAGAACGGGATGCAAGTATTAATAAAAGGAGATATTACCGTTTACGAAGCAGGTGGACAATATCAAATATATGTGAAGGAAATGCAACCAGATGGAATTGGGGAACTTTATTTAGCTTTTGAACAGTTAAAGGAAAAGCTTGAGAAAGAAGGATTGTTTCGATTAGAAATCAAAAAAAAATTACCCGCTTTTCCTCAAACAATTGGTGTCATTACATCTCCAACAGGGGCGGCTGTTCGGGATATTATCACAACCATTAAACGTCGATATCCAATTGCTAAGATCCTTATATATCCTGCTTTAGTTCAAGGAGATCATGCAGCAGCTTCAATTGTTAAAGCGATCCAGATGGTCAATAAACAACAAAAGGTTGATACGGTGATTGTAGGTCGTGGGGGAGGATCGATTGAAGAATTATGGCCGTTTAACGAGGAAATAGTCGCAAGAGCGATTCACGAATCAATCATTCCGGTAATTTCAGCAGTCGGTCATGAAACAGACTTTACGATTGCTGATTTTGCGGCTGATATGCGGGCACCAACACCTACAGCCGCAGCAGAGTTAGCAGTGCCCCACTTAGACGAAGTGTTAGAGCGGCTATTAACGAAAAAAACACGCCTAATAAGAGCGGTTGCTGATCAATTAAAGCATGACAGAAAACGACTAGAGACGGTGACAAATTCTTATGTATTTAGAAATCCTTCTGCATTATATAGACAAAAAATGGAACAAGTTGATCGCTTAACAGAAAAACTAGTGAAAGAACAAACCTATAAAATCAAACACTTGCAGGATACTCATCAATTTTTAGCTAATAGGCTTGAACGTAATCACCCAGAGAAGCTTCTTAAACTTGCAGTGGAAAAGAAGGATCATCTAACCGAACAATTAACAAAACAAATGGAAATGCTTTTAAAGCGGAAGCAACAATTATTTGGACAATCTGTATCCATATTAGATGCTTTAAGCCCACTGAAAATAATGGAAAGGGGCTATAGCATAGCCTACACAGCAGATCATGAGTTAGTAAAGTCAAGTCAGCAATTAAAAAAAGATGATGAAATGAACATTCGATTAGTAGATGGACGCATTTTCTGTAAAGTAATGTCTGTAGAGGAGAGTGGGAAAAATGAAAGATGAAATGACATTTGAAAAAGCTTTGGAAGAACTAGAAGCAATCGTCAAACGGTTAGAAGAAGGGGATGTTCCTTTAGAAGAAGCATTACAAATATATAAAACGGGAATGGAATTATCGCGACGCTGTCATGGGAAATTGAAAAATGCCGAAGAACAACTTACAAAATTAATGACAGAAGACGGTGAAAAAGATTTTGTTATCCAAGAGGAGGAGTAGTACGATGGGTCAGTCTCAACTGAAACTATTTATGAAAGAATATAATGAACAACTGCAAAACGAATTAAAGAACTATATTTCTACATTGAATGCCCCAGAAATTTTGAAATCAGCAATGGATTACTCCTTACAAGCTGGTGGAAAAAGAATACGTCCCATTCTTCTATTTGCCACCTTGCAGGCATTTCATCAAGATCCGAAAAAAGGGCTAGAAACCGCTCTTGCGTTAGAAATGATTCATACGTATTCTCTTATTCATGATGATTTACCAAGTATGGATGATGATGATCTTCGAAGAGGAAAACCAACCAACCATAAAGTATTTGGTGAAGGGTATGCGATTTTAGCAGGAGATGCCTTATTAACCTATGCCTTTCAAATTATAGCTCAAACCCCTCATTATGAAGATCATCTAAAAGTAAAACTAATAGAATGGTTAGCAAAAGGGGCAGGACCAGAAGGGATGGTTGGCGGACAGGTAGCAGACATAGAGGGGGAAACGAAAAATCTCACACTCGAGGAACTACAAAATGTTCATAAAAATAAAACAGGAAAGCTGTTAGCCTACGGTATTCTTGCAGGGGCAATGATCGCAGAGGCAACTGCTCAACAACTTGAAATTCTACAACAATTTGCTTCACATTTAGGAATCGCTTTTCAGATAAAGGATGATATTCTGGATGTCGAGGGTGACGAAGCGAAAATCGGAAAAAAAGTAGGAAGTGATTCTGCGAAAGATAAAAGTACATACCCTTCTCTCCTTTCATTAGATGGCGCAAAAGAGAAACTTCAGTATCATATCCAAGAAGCGACAAAAGCGTTAAATAAAACAGGCTTAGAGACAGACCTTTTACAGGAAATGGTTACATTAATTGCAACAAGGGAATCGTAAACAAACATTTGTTGATGTCCTTTCCATATGGTATAATAAAAATAATTTTCAAAAGATGAACATGCCGTTATCACATTTGTGTTAGCGGCTTTTTTTACAAAGAAATTTTTATTTCTATGGAAAAAATAAAGGATAAAGCTATAATGATTTATAGAATAGATAATGGACCAAAAAATTGTTCGTTGAAACAGAAATGAAAGTGAGTGATCCGAATTGGATCTTTTGACAATAAAGGAACCTTCCTTTTTGAAAAAATTATCAATGGAAGAATTGCAATCTCTAAGTTTAGATATTAGAAAATTTTTAGTAGAAAAACTTTCTAAAACGGGTGGACATATCGGGCCCAACCTCGGTGTAGTGGAATTAACGATTGCTCTTCACCGATGTTTTAAAAGCCCACAGGACAAAATTTTGTGGGATGTCGGCCATCAATCATATGTTCATAAAATATTGACGGGAAGAGCAAGTCAATTCGATTCGTTAAGACAATATAAGGGGTTATCAGGATTCCCAAAACTGGAAGAAAGTGAACATGACGTTTGGGAGACGGGACATAGTTCCACCTCTTTATCTGCCGCAATGGGAATGGCCATCGCGAGAGATGTAAAAAAGGAAAACTCTTATATCATTCCTGTCATAGGAGATGGAGCATTAACAGGTGGAATGGCGTTAGAAGCATTGAATCATATTGGGCATGAGAAAAAAGATATGATTGTCGTTTTGAATGATAATGAAATGTCCATTGCTCCAAACGTTGGGGCACTTCATAGTGTGCTTGGAAGACTGCGGACAGCAGGTAAGTATAATTGGGTAAAAGATGAACTAGAGGTCTTTCTTAAAAAAATACCAGCAGTAGGTGGCAAACTAGCGCAAACGGCTGAACGTCTAAAAGATAGTTTAAAATATTTATTTGTTTCTGGCATGTTCTTTGAAGAGCTAGGATTTACTTATTTGGGTCCAATTGATGGTCATAATTTTGAAGACTTATTCGAGAATATTCAATATGCCAAAAAAACAAAGGGACCTGTACTGCTTCATGTCATTACGAAAAAGGGAAAAGGTTATGAGCCGGCCGAACTTGACCGGAAAGGAACATGGCATGGTACGGGCCCATATAAAATTGAAACAGGTGATATAATTAAACCTATTGATGCACCTCCTGCTTGGAGTTCATTAATCAGTGAAACGGTTAGAAGATTAGCAAGAGAGGATCAGCGAATTGTTGCGGTTACACCTGCGATGCCTGTAGGTTCAAAGCTTCTTGGCTTCGCGGAGGAATTTCCAGACCGAATGTTTGATGTTGGGATAGCGGAACAACATGCGGCAACGATGGCAGCTGGACTTGCAACACAAGGAATGAAACCGTTTTTAGCGATTTACTCTACCTTTTTACAAAGGGCGTATGACCAAGTTGTACACGATATTTGCCGAGCCAATTTAAATGTTTTTATTGGGATTGATCGTGCTGGACTTGTTGGAGCAGATGGTGAAACACATCAAGGTGTGTTTGATATTGCTTTTTTAAGACATTTACCGAATATTGTTATTATGATGCCGAAAGATGAAAACGAGGGTCAACATATGGTGAATACGGCTGTACAATATGATGATGGACCAATCGCTTTAAGGTTTCCAAGAGGGAATGGATTAGGCGTACCGATGGATAAGGAATTAAAAGAAATCCCGATTGGTTCTTGGGAAGTCCTTAAAGAAGGAAAAGACGGTGTCATTTTAACATTCGGCACAACCATTCCAATGGCTATGGCCGCAGCAACCGAACTTGAAAAACAAGGGGTATTTATTCGAGTTGTCAATGCCCGATTTATCAAACCGATGGATGAAGGAATGCTTCATTCAATAATGGATGAAAATATTCCGATTTTAACAGTCGAAGAAGCGGTGGTTCAAGGTGGTTTTGGAAGTGCAGTTCTAGAATTTGCTCATGACCATGGGTTTCATAATACGGTGATTAATCGTATGGGGATTCCAGACCGATTTATTGAGCATGGTAACGTGAATAAGTTATTAGAGGAAATTGGTTTAACAAAGGAAAATATAATAAAGACAATGAGTTCTTTAATACCACAAAAACAGAAAAGAGCATAGATATGAAAGTAAAGAAGCAAAGAATTGATCTTTTGCTCGTCGAAAGAGGTCTTGTAGAGACAAGAGAGAAAGCGAAAAGATTGATCATGGCAGGGCAAGTATATTCAAATGAACAACGCTTAGATAAAGCTGGTGAAAAAGTACCAGAAGACACTCCTTTAGAGATTAAGGGGAATGCCCTTCCTTATGTAAGTCGGGGCGGTTTAAAGCTTGAAAAGGCATTGAATGAATTCGATGTAAGTGTAGAAGGGAAAATCATGCTTGATATTGGATCTTCCACAGGAGGATTTACCGATTGTGCTCTTCAAAATGGCGCGAAAATGTCTTATGCATTAGATGTCGGCTATAATCAATTAGCCTGGAAATTACGGCAAGATGAACGAGTATATGTGATGGAAAGAACGAACTTCCGTTATGTAACACCAGCCGATTTACAAGGGGATATGCCTAACTTTGCTACAATCGATGTTTCATTTATCTCCCTAAGGCTGATTCTTCCCGTGCTGAAAACTTTATTAGTGGGAAATAGCGATGTGATCGCGTTAGTAAAACCACAATTTGAAGCAGGTAGAGATCAAGTAGGGAAAAAGGGTATCGTGAGAGATCCAAAGGTACATGAGTCGGTTGTGGATCGAATTATTCAATTTGCATTGCAAGAAGGATATAATATTAAAAATTTATCTTATTCCCCTATTACAGGGGGAGATGGAAATATTGAGTTTTTGCTTCACCTTCACTGGTGTGGAAAGAACAAAGAACATGGTAAAAATGAACTGAATTTCGAAGTATCGGATCTTGTTCAAGAAGCTCACAAGTGTTTTAAGACCAAAAAGCATGAATGATTATGTGAAACTTCAATCAGTGGGGGGTTTTCATCCCTCACTGTTTTTTGCTTTTCCAAGAATTATTCCCATTCCAAAATTCTATACTTGTACAAAAAAATAAGGTATGATTGTGTATACATAAGTATATTTATTCAAACAAAAGAGGTGTTTATTAGATGAATAAAGGACAACGACATATTAAAATACGGGAAATAATTGCGAATAATGAAATAGAAACTCAAGATGATTTAGTTGATCTCTTGAAAAATGATGGATACAATGTCACGCAAGCGACGGTATCCCGTGACATTAAAGAATTACACTTAGTGAAGGTTCCGTTAATGGATGGAAGATATAAATACAGTTTACCTGCTGATCAACGATTCAACCCTTTACAAAAATTAAAGAGAGCCATGACAGACGCATTCGTCAGTATTGATCGTGCTGGACATTTTGTGGTGATGAAAACGTTACCAGGAAATGCCCAAGCAGTTGGAGCCTTAATTGATAATTTAGATTGGGACGAAATCATGGGATCCATTTGCGGAGACGACACCTGTCTAATCATTTGCCGAACACCAGAAAACACAGAAGACGTCACCAACCGACTCCTACAAATGCTATGACGCTAAAAGCGAAGGCGACTGTTATGCTGCGACAAGCAAAAGAGCATCCTTGACGTGGTGTAGTTTGCCACAGAAAGGATGAACTTTTGACCTCGAGCAGCAAGGAGCCGTAGCTGGATAAAAATAAAAGCGAAGGCGACAGCTCAGGGTGCTTACTATAAAGTGGTGCAGTTAAATTTTTTGAGGTGAGATACATATGTTGCAGGAATTATCTATCACAAATTTTGCCATAATTGAAAAGTTAAATCTCTCATTGGATCAAGGTTTAACAGTCTTAACAGGGGAAACAGGGGCTGGAAAATCGATAATCATTGATGCGATCCAATTGTTATGTGGTGGCCGTGGTTCATCCGAATTTGTTCGTCACGGTGAAAAAAAGGCAGAACTAGAAGGGCTGTTTTTATTAGAAGATGAACATCACCCGTGTTATGATCAAGCCAAAAAGGTAGGGATTGACATTGAGGATGCGCAAATCGTATTACGCCGGGAAATTTCAGCTAATGGCAAGAGTGTTTGTCGGGTAAATGGGAAATTAGTTACGATTGCCATCATGAGGGAAATTGGTACATCTTTAGTAGATATTCACGGTCAGCATGAACACCAGGAATTAATGAATGCCGCTTCTCATATCAGGCTGCTCGACCAATTTGGAGACGATGAAATAGCTCAAGCGAAGGATAATTACCTTCAAATATACAAACAATATGATGAGACATTAAAAAAAATAAAGCAATTAAGTGAAAACGAGCAACAAATGGCCCATCGCCTTGATTTAATCCAATTTCAGTTAAATGAAATACAAAATGCCAATATTTCCTTAAATGAAGATGACCAATTATTAGAAGAAAAGAAGAGATTAATGAATTTTGAAAAATTATTCGAATCTGTCCAAATTGGTTATGATGCTTTAAGAAGTGAAGGAAAAGGTCTTGATTGGGTAGGGCTAGTGATGAATCAGTTGGAGACGGCAGCTGAATTAGATTCGGAGGAATACGGTTCATTACTTGAATCAGTTTCCAATTGTTTTTATTTATTAGAGGATGTCGCTCATCAGTTAAATCATGCCTTGGAGGGGTTGGAATTTGACCCTGAAAGATTAAATTTTATTGAATCGCGATTGAATGAAATCAACCAATTGAAGCGAAAATATGGCTCCTCCATTGAAGAAATTATGGAATATGCGGCGACGATTGAAGAAGAAATTGAAACATTAACCAATCGTGAAAGTCATATAGAAAATTTAAACCGAACATTAAAATCATTAAGGCAAGACCTATTTTTAGAAGCAAAACAATTAAGTGAATTAAGGAAAAAATGGGCAACCAAGTTAACAGAAGCAATTCATCATGAACTTCAGCAACTCTATATGGATAAAACCGTTTTTGAAGTAAGATTTGTTGTTTCAGCTACTGATTTAGATGAAAAAAGGGATCCGTTTCAAAAAGATGGGGTAGATATTTTAGAGTTTTATATTTCTACAAACCCAGGAGAGCCTTTAAAGCCTCTTTCCAAAGTGGCATCCGGTGGAGAATTATCCCGGATGATGTTAGCGTTAAAAACCATTTTTTCCAAACACCAAGGGATTACCTCTATAATATTTGACGAAGTAGACACCGGGGTTAGTGGTCGGGTAGCCCAAGCAATTGGCGAGAAGATCTACCAAATATCGATTCATTCCCAAGTTCTCTGCATTTCTCATCTGCCACAAGTCGCGGCTTTAGCAGATTCCCATTTATTTATTTCCAAAACAATCAATGAAGGTCGTACGACTTCTTCTGTCGATTATTTACAAGCCGGTGATCAAATAAAAGAAATTGCACGAATGATCTCAGGGGTTGAAATGACGGACCTAACCAAACAGCATGCAAAAGAATTACTGCAATTAGCTTCTACAATGAAACAAATCTAAGGAAATGAGAGCGGGTTTAAAGGACCCGCTCTTTTTAATAAGAATTTTTTCCACACCTATGTTTTTGTAATAAAAATAAGAAGGATAACAAAAAATGGTCAAAGTGGGGATATTTTTTGATGCAAAATGCAATGTAATAACTATCCAAAATGGGGATGTTTTTTATATGAAAGTCAGTTATAAATGATGGCTTGTAGGGAGAAATTATTATTGTAGCCATCGTAAGTGTGGACTAGAAGCGAGGAGAGTGGAAAATTTGAAAACAGAACGTTTGAGAAAATTCATTGGTGGAATTCTCCTTGTTTCTTTATTATTATTTACTTTTTTACCTCCAGTTCATCAATATTTGTTATTACCTGATACAATAACGATGCAAAAAGGAGAAAAGCTCTCCTTAGAAAAAAGTCCAGCCATACAAGTGTTTTCCTCTTCAAATCATGTAGCCGATATTCAAAATAATAAAAGTGCTTTATCTGTTGTTGGAAAAGATATTGGAAAAGAAGATGTCGTATTCGAGTTAGCAGGTTTCCCAATCAAAAAAGTGGATGTCAATGTTGTAAAAGATTTAAAGGTGATTCCTGGCGGTCAATCTATCGGGGTGAAACTGAATACGTTAGGGGTTCTTGTTGTAGGACATCATTTGGTCAATACTCCTGATGGCAAAAAATCCCCAGGCGAAGAAGCTGGAATTCAAGTAGGGGATATGATTACCAAAATCAATGGTGAAAAAGTTGATAAAATGAATGATGTAGCTCCATTCGTTCAACAAGCAGGTGAAAAACAAAAACCATTGGATATTGAACTGCTTCGAGATAAAAAAATAATTAACACGAAACTTCAGCCAATGAAAGATAGCACAGAAAAGTCATTTAAATTAGGTATTTACATTCGTGATTCAGCCGCTGGTATCGGAACAATGACTTTTTATGAACCTCATTCAAAGAAGTACGGTGCTCTCGGACATGTCATTTCTGATATGGATACGAAAAAACCGATCGTTGTTCAAGATGGCCAAATTGTAAAGTCAAAGGTCACATCGATTGAAAAGGGGCGTCACGGAGATCCTGGAGAAAAGCTCGCACAGTTTTCAGAAGATCGGCAAGTAATTGGAGATATAAATCGAAACAGTCCCTACGGAATCTTTGGAAAGCTCAATCAGAATATCTCAAATGGAATTATTCAAAAGCCGATGCCTATAGCCTTATCACATCAAGTGAAGGAAGGTCCAGCACAAATATTAACAGTTGTAGATGGTGAAAAGGTTGAAAAATATGATATTGAAATTGTCAGTACTATTCCCCAAAAATATCCAGCAACAAAAGGGATGGTTTTAAAAATAAAAGATCCCAAATTATTGGATAAAACGGGCGGGATTGTTCAAGGAATGAGTGGAAGTCCCATCATTCAAAATGGGAAGATAATCGGTGCTGTCACTCATGTATTTGTAAATGATCCGACGAGTGGTTATGGTGTTCATATCGAGTGGATGTTAAATGAAGCAGGGATTAATATTTATCAAAATCAAAATAAAGAAGAAGTTGCAAGCTAAACAGATGGAGAACCCATCTGTTTTTTCTTTTTTAACTTCGAGTTGTGGTAATATAAAGATGAATGAATTATTGAATAAACGTTTCGACAAAAATGTGAAGAACGTCGAAAATAGAAGAAAAACTAAGAAATAAAGATCATTTTCATTTTTTTGAATAAAAAATAAAAAAATAAAAGGATTTCCAATACCTTTGTCGAAAAATTCATTTAAGACATAGTGTAAAGAGAGTGTAAAGATATCTTGAATTGAGGAGGAAACCTGTAGTGAAACAAATAAAGGTAGCGATCGTAGATGACAATCGTGAGCTAGTTAACCTACTAGATGAATATATTTCTTCACAGGACGATATGGAAGTGGTAGGTTCAGCTCATAATGGTCAAGAATGTATAGATTTATTGCAGCAAACTGAAGTGGATGTTTTGATTTTAGATATTATTATGCCACATTTAGATGGTCTTGCCGTCCTAGAAAGAATGAGAGAGCAACCATCGATTGTCACATCTACTCCCAATGTCATTATGTTAACAGCATTTGGTCAAGAAGATGTCACGAAGAAAGCTGTTGAGCTAGGGGCTTCTTATTTTATTCTTAAGCCATTTGATATGGATCATTTAATTAACCATATCCGTCAAGTAAGTGGGAGTTCAAATCCAGTTATTAAAAAATCAGCCTCTTTTACAACAACACGTCCTCCAGCCGAGCAAAAAACGAAAAATCTTGATGCAAGTATTACAAGCATTATCCATGAAATTGGTGTTCCAGCGCATATCAAAGGTTATCTCTATTTGCGGGAAGCGATTTCTATGGTTTATAACGACATTGAGCTTTTGGGATCAATTACGAAAGTATTATACCCAGACATCGCCAAGAAATATAACACAACCGCAAGTCGTGTAGAGCGGGCGATTCGTCACGCAATTGAGGTTGCTTGGAGCCGTGGGAATATTGATTCCATATCCTCCTTATTCGGATACACCGTGAGCATGTCTAAAGCAAAACCAACGAATAGTGAATTCATTGCCATGGTCGCAGATAAATTACGTTTAGAACATAAAGCATCCTAACAGGTTGGAGAAAGGATGCTTTAAAAAGGGAGAACGAATATGACATTAATCTTTGCGCATCGAGGTTTTTCAAGTCTACAACCGGAAAATACGATGCAAGCGTTCCAAGCGGCGTATAAAGCTGGGGCAGACGGAATTGAAATCGATGTCCAATTGACAAAAGATGGAGAAATTGTGGTCATTCATGATGAGAAAGTAGACCGCACAACGAATGGAAAAGGATATGTAAAGGATTATTTATTAACAGATCTAAAAAAATTGGATGCCAGTTATAAATTTAAGAAAAAAATAAAAAAATATCGAATACCAACATTAGCGGAAGTGTTTCAATGGATGACTGAAAACGAAATGATTTGCAATATCGAGTTAAAAAATAATAAAATTCAATACGAATTTTTAGAAGAAAAGGTCATTCAATTAATTCGTGAATTTCATTTCGAGCATCGTGTTATTTTATCATCCTTTAATCACTATTCCATTGTTCACTGTTATCAGATTGCTCCAGATATTGAAATCGCGCCTCTCTACTCCAATGGAATATTTATGCCATGGCTTTACGCCAAATCTATCAATGCAAAAGCAATTCATCCAAATGTGAAAACATTAAACGCCGACATTATTCAATCATCACTAAACGATCAAATTCAAGTCCGTCCCTATACAATTAATGATCCAAAAGTGATGGAGTGGTTGTATTCCCTTCAGTGCTCAGCGATCATTACCGACGATCCTGAAAAAGCCATCACGGTAAAAAAACTGCAAAGAAAGAAATAAAGAAACGGAAGTAATCAAAATGATGATTACTTCCGTTTTCATGTTTCTTTTATTTTTTTTGGAATCTTTTTTGCACTCGATTATTTTTTTGATCCCGACGAAAGATGAACCCTCCAATAAAGCCAAGTCCGCCTAGGAATAGGAGAAGTCCTATCATAAATTGCAACCAAAGATATGGAAAGGGAGCTTGTAAAATACCGAAGAGCATATCTCTCATCAACTTTATACCTAATCCAGCCATGATACCAGGGATCACGAGTATCAAAAGTGCGATTAAACGAATCATAAACATTCTCCTTCATGAGGATCATTACATTATATGAAAAAATATATACACTAATTGTCATATTTTTTTAGAATATCGAAAAATCCTTTCCAGAAAATCATATCTTAACTAGATGATTTGTCAAGTGAAAAGAGATTCAATACAATGAAAACATGAAAAATATTGCATAGATAAGTGAAGTGAGGGATCAACATGCATAATGTATTAATCGTTGGTGGCGGTCAAGGTGGCAGTGCTATTATGAAGATTTTATTAGAAACGACGATGTTCAACATTGCAGCGATTGTGGATATAGACAGGGAAGCGAAGGCGATCCAACAAGCAAAAAAACTAGGGATAAAAACAGGGGATGATTGGAGAGAATTTTTAACAGATGAGATTGATATCGTGATTGAGGTAACTGGGGATAAAGGGGTATTTTACAAATTGAGGGAAGCCCAAAATAAAAATATGTTACTCATTCCAGGGAGTGTCGCTTATATTTTAGCTAATTTAATGGAAGAAAAGGAACAATTGATTGCCCAATTAAAAAGTGAAACGAAAAAAATTGATCTCATATTAGATTCAACTGAAGAAGGAATGATAGGGATAGACCTCGATACAAAGATCATGCTGTTCAACAAAAGTGCAGAGAGAATCATCGGGGTGGAAAAAAAGGTTGCGATCGGAGCGAAAGTTCAAGAAATTGTTCCAAATACAAGACTCCCGCAAATCTTAAGAACGAAAAAGATAGAGGCCAATCAGGAACATGTTTTAGACAATGATTTGGAAATTATTTCAACGAGGATCCCGATGATTAATGATCATGGGGATGTTATTGGCGCTTTTGCTGTTTTTCGGGATATTACCAAAGTAATGGATTTAGCAGAAGAGGTAACGAACTTAAAGGAAATTCAAACGATGCTACAGGCTATTATTCATTCAAGTGATGATGCGATCTCGGTTGTAGATGAAAAAGGAAGAGGAATATTAATCAATCCGGCTTATACAAGAATTACTGGATTAACGGAGGAACGAGTGATCGGGAAGCCGGCGACCATTGATATTAATGAAGGCGATAGTGTTCATTTGAAAGTATTGGAAACAAGAAGACCGGTTCGTGGAGTCAAAATGAGTGTAGGGCCTAAAAAGAAAGGGGTCATTGTTAATGTTGCGCCCATTATTGTAAATGGAAAATTGAAAGGAAGTGTCGGAGTTATTCATGATATTTCGGAAATTCAATCTTTAACAGAGAAATTAAATCGTGCGAGACAGATCATTCGTACATTGGAAGCGAAATATACATTTGAAGATATCATCGGGGAGTCTGATGAAATAAAAATCGCCGTCGAACAAGCAAAATTGGGAGCTAAAACTCCTGCCACGATTTTAATAAGAGGAGAATCTGGGACAGGAAAGGAGCTTTTTGCTCATGCCATCCATAATGCTAGTGACCGTCGTTATAATAAATTTCTTCGAGTGAATTGTGCCTCGATTTCAGAATCGCTGTTAGAAAGTGAATTATTCGGATACGAGGAAGGAGCATTTTCAGGAGCAAAACGTGGCGGAAAAAGAGGGTTGTTCGAAGAAGCGCATAATGGAAGTATTTTATTGGACGAAATTGGAGAATTAAGTGCGAATACACAAGCGAAATTATTACGTGTTCTTCAAGAAAATGAGATTATCCGTGTCGGTGGTACGAAGCCTGTGCCAATCAATGTACGTGTCATCGCTGCAACCAATGTCAATTTGGAAAAAGCGATGGCGGAAGGGAAGTTTCGGGAGGATTTATACTATCGTTTAAGTCGCATGCCTATTCAAATTCCTCCTTTACGTAACCGAATATCTGATATTCCCTTTTTATGTGAAAGGTTAATTACAAAAATTAACCAAGATTATGGAAGAAATGTTGAAGGGGTGACAGAGTCAGCGTTAGAACAGCTAATGGAATATGACTGGCCAGGAAACGTTCGGGAGCTAGAGAATGTTTTAGGGAGAGCGATGATTTTTATGAATTATAATGAAGCAGAAATCAATGATCAACATTTACATTTTATTGAGAAAAAAAATGAAGAGTACCCAAAACAATCGTTACGATTAGATTTGAGTGGAAATAAAGAGTTATCATTCCTCTTGGAAGAGTATGAAAAAGAGATTATTAAACAATATTTAGAACAGAATAAAGGGAATAAAACAGTAACGGCAAGAAAACTAGGCATTTCCATTCGGAATCTCTATTACAAGCTAGATAAATATAATTTGCAGTAAACAGCATGCAATATATTGCGTTGTATGCAAAATATTGCATGGTATTTCGATCGTTTTTTGTATAGGAAAACAAGAAGTCCGAAGTAGTTGATTTAGAAAAAAAGCCGATAGAAAGCGGGACGCTCGATTTCAATGAAAGTTTTTTGGTATTATTTAATAATTGGCACGGAATTTGCATGTAAATAAATGAGGAAATGCTTTATCCCGCCTTAACGGGCAGTAAAACCTCCACCTCAAAATGATTTGGAAACAAAAAAGATCGGTGGAGGAAAACTGCCCCTAAAGATCCGATAAGTTCAACTAACATTCAGTGGGAGATGAAGAAAACCCCTACTGAATGAAGTTTCACTTTATGGATTTTGATTCACCAATTCTTTCTAGAATCTGAAGTTTGGAAACAGTTCACTATGATTAAGCTAGTATTAAAGATTGATTTCAAGGAGGAAAAAAGAATGGAATTATTTAAATATATGGAGAAATATGATTATGAACAATTAGTATTTTGCCAAGATCAACAATCAGGGTTAAAAGCGATTATTGCCATTCATGACACAACTTTAGGCCCGGCATTAGGTGGGACTCGAATGTGGACATATGCATCGGAAGAAGCTGCGATTGAAGATGCACTGCGTTTAGCAAAAGGAATGACGTATAAGAACGCTGCAGCTGGCTTAAATCTTGGTGGTGGAAAGACCGTTATTATCGGGGATCCTCGAAAAGACAAAAACGAGGAGATGTTTCGTGCATTTGGCCGCTATGTTCAAAGCTTAAGTGGCCGATATATTACGGCTGAGGATGTAGGAACAACCGTAAGTGATATGGATTTAATTCATGAAGAAACCGATTATGTTACAGGAATCTCCCCTGCTTTTGGTTCATCAGGTAATCCTTCTCCAGTGACAGCTTATGGGTGTTATGTCGGAATGAAAGCAGCTGCAAAGGAGGCTTTCGGTTCAGATTCGTTAGAAGGACGGACAATTGCGGTACAAGGGGTGGGGAATGTTGCTTATAATTTATGTCGCCACCTCCATGAAGAAGGGGCGAGTTTAATTGTAACGGATATTAATAAAGAGGCAGTAAGACGAGCTGTAGATGATTTTGGTGCCAAGGCTGTTGAGCCGAATGAAATATATGGAGTTGAGGCTGATATCTTTGCCCCGTGTGCACTAGGAGCAGTCATCAACGACGAAACCATCCCACAATTAAAAGTGAAAGCGATTGCAGGATCTGCTAATAACCAGTTAAAAGAAACTCGACATGGAGATACCATTCATGAAATGGGAATTGTCTATGCTCCTGATTACGTGATTAATGCAGGTGGAGTGATCAATGTAGCCGATGAATTATACGGTTATAATCGCGAACGAGCCATGAAAAAAGTGGATCAAATTTATCATACAATTGAAAAAATCTTTGCCATTTCAAAACGGGATCAAGTTCCAAGTTATGTAGCGGCTGATCGTTTGGCAGAAGAAAGAATCGAAAAAATGCGTCGTTCACGTAGCCAATTTTTACTAGATGGAAAACATATTTTAAATCGTCGCCGTTAGGGAGAAATGAAACTGCCTTCAGTGGGGGATGAAGATGCCCCCACGAATGAAGTTTCACTTTATTGTGATAAAAGCAAAAGAAACATTATGGATATCCTATCCTTTTCTTGAAAATGATAAATCATATAAGGAGGTTTCGATGGTCATTAAGAATGAAGAATATCGTATTTTAGTCATTAATCCCAGCTCCATATCAACTAAGATCGGTGTTTTTCATAATAAACTATTTATTTTGGAAAAAGAAATCGTTCATGAAATGCTTATATCCAGAAAGATGGTACCTCTTTTTGATCAATTGGAATTGAGAAAGCAGGCAATTTTAGAAACTCTAGATGAAGAAGGAATCAACTTGTCGAAGCTAAATGCCGTTGTAGGGAAGGGTGGATTATTATTTCCGATTGAAGGAGGTACATATACCGTAAACGACCAAATGTTGGAAGATCTAGAAATGGGGGTAAATGGTTATCACGTATCTAATCTTGGAGCTGCCATCAGTTTTCAAATTGCAACTGGCCTAAATATTCCGGCTTTCATTGTTGATCCCTTAGTAGTTGATGAGCTTCAACCTATTGCTCGAATATCTGGGATGCCTCATATTACAAGAAAAAGTATCTTCCATGCTTTGAATCAGAAAGCCATTGCTCGTCGTGCAGCGATAACATTAGAAAGACCATATGAAGACGGCAACTTTATTGTGGTTCATATGGGGAATGAGATTACAGTTGGTGCACATAAAAATGGAAAAGTTATTGATGTGAATAATGGATTACATGGTGAAGGGCCTTTTGGTCTTACAAATGCAGGGACTGTCCCGGCGGGTGATTTAGTGAATCTCTTCACCTCAGGGGATATGGATCAACAGGAAATAAGCGATTATCTCCTTAGTCATGGAGGAGTAGTCGGTTATTTAGGGACGAATGATTTGAACGAAGTAGAAGCTCTTATTTCCCAAGGTAATGAAGAAGCGAAAATGGTCTTTGAAGCAATGGCTTATCAAATTGCCAAAGAAATTGCATCCCAAGCTGCCGCCTTAGTTGGAAAGGTGGATGCAATTATTCTTACAGGAGATTTAGCGCATTGCAAAGGACTTGTTGAAAAAATTACTAGACGCACTCATTGGATTGCCGATATTTTGGTTTACCCTGGAGAAAATGAATTGCTCTCTCTTGCAGAAGGAGCCTTAAGAGTTTTAAAAGGCGAAGAGACAGTGAAAGATTATAATAAGACGAAAATTTAAATAAACAGATTGGAGGCACCTGAAAATGGCACAAGTGGAATATGATTTAGTCATTCTAGGTGGAGGTACAGGTGGCTATGTGGCAGCAATTAGGGCTGCACAGTTAGGTTTGAAAACGGCGGTAGTTGAAAAAGGAAACCTTGGGGGAACTTGTCTGCATAAGGGATGTATACCAAGTAAAGCTCTTTTGCGGAGTGCAGAGGTGTATAGAACCGCAAAACGAGGAGAAGAGTACGGAATTAAAGCGAATGATGTTGAAATTGATTTCTTAAAGGTACAAGAGCGTAAGCGAAATATTGTCAGTCAATTGCATAAAGGTGTCCAACATTTAATGAAAAAAGGCAAAATTGATGTATATGAAGGAATTGGGAGAATATTGGGACCTTCTATTTTTTCGCCTTTACCAGGGACGATTTCTGTTGAAATGAATAATGGCGGGGAAAACGAAATGCTTATTCCTAAAAATGTCATTGTGGCAACTGGCTCTAGACCAAAGTCTCTACCAGGGTTAGAAGTGGATGGCGAATTTGTTTTAACTTCTGATGAAGCTTTAGAAATCAATACTCTTCCCGAGTCCATGATCATTGTTGGTGGCGGGGTCATTGGGATAGAATGGGCATCCATGCTTGCTGATTTTGGCACAGAGGTAACCGTTTTGGAATATGCAGATCGAATGGTGCCGACAGAAGATCAAGATATTTCAAAAGAAATGGAACGTTTAATGAAGAAAAAAGGTGTGAAAATCGTAACAAACGCAAAAGTTTTGCCTGAAACAGTGGAAAAAACGAAGGAGAAAGTCTCAATATCAGCAGAAGTAAACGGAAAAATCTCTTCCTTTTCGGCGGAAAAAATCCTTTTATCTGTTGGAAGAGAGGCAAATACAGAAGGAATTGGCCTTGAAAATACCGATATTTTAATAGAAAAAGGTTTTATTCAAGTGAATGAATATTTCCAAACAAAAGAATCCCATATCTATGCGATTGGTGATTGTATCGGAGGACTACAATTGGCTCATGTAGCTTCTCATGAAGGGATTGTAGCCGTAGAACATATGGCGGGTGAAAATCCCTATCCTCTTAATTATTTTACCATTTCCAAATGTATTTATTCTAACCCTGAAGCGGCTAGTGTAGGCTTGACAGAACAAGAAGCAAAGAATAAGGGGTACAATATAAAGATCGGCAAATTTCCGTTTAAAGCAATCGGTAAGGCTTTAGTGTTCGGTGAAACAGATGGATTTGTGAAAATAATTGCCGACTCAGATACAGATGATGTATTAGGAATTCATATGATCGGTCCACATGTGACCGATATGATTTCAGAGGCAGGATTAGCGAAAGTACTTGATGCCACACCTTGGGAAGTGGCTCATACGATCCATCCACATCCGACATTAAGCGAAGCCATTGGCGAAGCGGCATTAGCGGTCGATGGAAAAGCAATTCATTTATAGAAATATGTAAATTGGGAGGTTAAGAAAATGGTCGAAAACCGTCATGAACCATTAGGGTTAACAAATGATCAAGTATTAGAAATGTATGAAATAATGCTCACTGCTCGACGAATTGATGAAAGAATGTGGCTGTTAAATCGTTCTGGAAAAATCCCATTTGTCATTTCCTGTCAAGGGCAGGAAGCAGCCCAAGTTGGAGCAGCTTTTGCTCTCGATCGGGAAAAAGATTATGTTCTACCTTATTATCGTGATATGGGGGTTGTTCTTACTTTTGGAATGACGCCGAAGGAGCTCCTTCTTTCGGGATTTGCAAAACTTGAAGATCCAAACTCTGGTGGTCGACAAATGCCAGGACATTTTGGACAAAAAGCGAATCGAATTGTAACTGGATCTTCACCTGTTACAACCCAAGTTCCCCATGCGGTCGGGGTGGCGTTGGCGGGAAAAATGGAGAAAAAAGATTTAGTTACGTTTGTGACATTTGGAGAAGGTTCCTCTAACCAAGGAGATTTTCATGAAGGAGCAAACTTTGCGGGAGTGCATAAATTGCCTGTTATTTTCATGTGTGAAAACAATAAATATGCCATTTCTGTTCCAATTGAAAAACAATTAGCCTGTGAGAAAGTATCCGATCGTGCAATAGGTTATGGAATGCCAGGTGTTACAGTTGATGGAAATGATCCGTTAGAAGTGTATAAAGCAGTGAAAGAAGCGGCTGAGCGAGGCCGTCGTGGGGAAGGCCCTTCGTTAATTGAAACCATATCCTATCGTTTAACACCACATTCATCAGATGATGATGATCGTTCCTATCGTTCTCCTGATGAAGTGGCAAAAGCAAAAACGAATGATCCCATTATTACATTTGGTGCGTATTTAAAAGAAACAGGTGTTATGGATGATTCTTTAGAGAAAGAAATTAATGATCGTGTGATGAAAATCGTCAATGAAGCAACGGAATATGCAGAAAACGCAGCGTACGCTGAACCAGAACACGCATTGAAATACGTTTACGCAGAATAGAAGCAAGGGGGAGATAACGATGCCAGTCATTTCTTATATTGATGCCGTAACAATGGCGATTCGTGAAGAGATGGAACGTGACAAGAAAGTATTTGTGCTTGGGGAAGATGTTGGGAAAAAAGGTGGCGTTTTTAAAGCGACACAAGGTTTATATGAGCAATTTGGAGAAGAGCGGGTGATCGATACACCGCTTGCAGAATCGGCGATTGCTGGTGTCGGGATTGGTGCAGCAATGTATGGAATGAGACCAATTGCAGAAATACAATTTGCTGATTTTATTATGCCCGCTGTCAATCAAATTATTTCGGAAGCAGCCAAAATTCGTTACCGTTCCAATAATGATTGGAACTGTCCGATGGTGATTCGTGCCCCATATGGAGGTGGCGTGCATGGAGCATTGTATCATTCTCAATCAGTTGAAGCCGTTTTTGCCAATCAGCCGGGATTGAAAATAGTCATGCCTTCTACTCCATATGATGTAAAAGGTTTATTAAAGGCTGCCATTCGCGATGAAGATCCTGTCTTATTTTTCGAACATAAACGGGCCTATCGTTTAATTAAAGGAGAAGTCCCTTCAGATGATTATGTTTTACCGATCGGAAAAGCGGATGTGAAACGAACAGGGGATGATGTCACCGTAATTACTTATGGCCTATGTGTTCATTTTGCCCTGCAAGCTGCCGAACGTTTGGCGAAGGATGGAATCGAAACTCATATTCTTGATTTAAGAACCGTTTATCCTTTAGATCAAGAAGCGATCATAGAAGCCGCAAGTAAAACAGGAAAGGTTCTGCTTGTGACCGAAGATAATAAAGAGGGAAGTATTCTAAGTGAAGTGTCTGCCATCATTGCAGAGCATTGCTTATTTGAACTTGATGCACCAATCAAACGATTAGCGGGACCAGATGTACCTGCCATGCCATATGCCCCAACAATGGAAAAATTCTTTATGGTGAACCCCGACAAAGTAGAACAAGCCATAAGAGAATTATCCGAATTTTAACATAAAAAGTGAAGGCGACTGCCCAGTTGCGACAAGCAAGAGTCAAGATCCGCAAGAAGGCGATTTTCCTTCTGGAGGAGCTTGACACTTGACCTCGAGCAACTAGGAGCCGTAAGCGCCACGCGGGTTGATGAATTAAAAGTGAAAAATATATTGATATAAAACACCATAATCATGGCTCAACATTTTGGATTGTTAGGAGGGTTTTCTATGTCTATAGAAAAAATTACGATGCCTCAGCTAGGGGAAAGTGTTACAGAAGGGACGATTAGCAAGTGGTTAGTTTCAGTGGGGGATTCAATTAATAAATACGATCCACTTGCAGAAGTAATGACAGATAAAGTGAATGCCGAAGTTCCATCTTCCTTTTCGGGAGTGATCAAGGAATTGATCGCAGATGAAGGCCAAACCATTGAAGTGGGAGAAGTCATTTGCACGATTGAGATCGAAGGTGGTGTGGCGATAGATTCTTCAAAGGAATTAGAAGAAACGACAGAAGAAAAGAATACAGGGAAAGATTCTGTGGCTGAACATGCACAAAGTGCTCGTTACTCCCCTGCAGTATTAAAACTATCTCAAAAACATGGCATTGAATTAAGTCAAGTAAATGGATCGGGAAGAGGCGGTCGAATTACTAGAAAAGACTTATTAAAAATCATTGAATCTGGAAATATTCCAACAAGCTCAACGAAAAAACAGGCAACAACAAACGAAATACCTAAAAAAGAAATTGACGTAAACCTGAGTAATACTATGAAAAAACAAGAGCCACAACCAGTACAAGTTCCAACCATTCCAGGGGATATTGAAATTCCAGTAAGTGGTGTACGAAAAGCAATTGCTGGGAATATGCTCCGAAGTAAGCATGAAATTCCTCATGCATGGACAATGATGGAAGTAGATGTCACCAATCTTGTTCAATATCGAGATTCAATCAAAACCGAGTTTAAACAGCGAGAAGGATTCAATTTAACTTACTTCGCCTTTTTCGTTAAAGCGGTAGCGCAAGCATTGAAAGAATTTCCAATGATTAATTCAATGTGGGCAGGAGATAAAATTGTTCAGAAAAAAGAAGTGAATATTTCAATTGCAGTCGCAAAGGATGATGCGCTGTTTGTTCCTGTCATAAAAAATGCGGATGAAAAAACGATTAAAGGGATTGCGAAAGAAATTATGGAGCTCGCCCAAAAAGTCCGTACAGGTTCTTTGAAATCAGAAGATATGCAAGGGGGAACATTTACTGTCAATAACACAGGTTCTTTCGGATCTGTTCAATCAATGGGAATTATCAATTATCCACAAGCAGCGATCCTACAAGTTGAATCCATCATCAAGCGACCTGTTGTGATGGATCACGGGATGATTGCAGTACGTGATATGGTCAATTTATGTATGTCTTTAGATCATCGGGTTTTAGACGGGCTTATTTGTGGTCGCTTCTTGCAACGTGTGAAGGATATTTTGGAAAATACATCAAAGGAGCATACGACCATTTATTAAGGTTTAAGGGCTTTCTTTAATGAGAAGAGTTAGAGGGGCAGCATAGAAGTAACTTTTACCAAGATAAAAACAAGCCGCTCATGATTCATCAGCGGCTTGTTAGATTGATGTTGATTTTACTGGTCAAAAGGGTTAGCTAAATAATCCAGCGATCCAGTTGAAAATCGCTTTGAAGAAGTCAAGGATTGATTGGATAATTCCTTTACCTTCTTCGGAATTTTTGAAGTCATTCCATTTTTCCTTCGCTTTGTCTAATTGGGAATTTACTTGATCCCAGTTAATATTTAAATCCTTCATTTTGTCGAATAAACTTACTAATTGATCTAATTGATCCTGTGTTAATTGAATGTTTAACTCATTCGAAATATTATTAATAATCACCTTAATGTCTTCGGCTGTCTTCGGATCCTGTTTAGCAATTTCCTCTTTTACTTTTTGGATGAGTTCGGTTGCCTCTTTTTGTCCGATCGAATCAGCCAATTTAGCCGTTGTAACCATTTCTTCGTTGGCCACTTGTTTCTGATCCTCTGGGATTTTTTCACCAGTTGAAACTTCATATGCTTTTAATATTCCTGTTAAAGCAGCTGTACCAGAAACATCAAATGGAGCTGTTATATAGATATCAGCATCTTTCACTCCAGCGGTAACTAAGGCATTTGTATACATTTCCTTTGAAACCCAAGTAATATGGTTCGTATTAACGACTATTCCATATCCTTTTTCTTTTGTTGTAATTTTGGTGGAAGAAATCGCTTTTGATCCAATTTGTGCTTTTGGGACGTAATCTCCTAAATATTTATGCTCTTCAGCATTGGATACCGTAATAGTGGTTACATCCTCGCCAACCCCCATATCTTTTAACACCGTTTCTTTTTGTGCTGGAGTTAGGTTTTCTCCCAATGTAACAATCGTATCCCCAACAACACTATCCGCTTTAACTGACATCGTAAAGCTTAGGATTAAGATGGCTAGTAATGAAAATATTCTTTTCATAAATGTCTCTCCCCAAGTTTAATAAAATAAGGTATCATTCCATATATAGCAATTGAAACCATACCTCATTCAATTTTAATTATAATCAGCTACAAATACAAGTTATGAGCAAAAAAGTGGTATTTTTAGGGCGAAAAGGGAATGATGTACATAAGGAGAATCATATAACGAATTTTTTTTATTTTGTCAATAATTGCGCACAATAAATTTATATACTAAAATAATAAATGTGAAAAAAATTTCGAATATTTAGGTTTAACTAAATGCGAGTTCATAAAAAGGGGGGGCACTCTATGAAAATCGAAGAAATGAAAGAACAATCATTTCCGAAAATTTCCGTTCAAGAGTGGCAAGAAAAAGCAGAGGCTTCTCTGAAGGGAAAGCCTTTGGCGAAATTAAAGACAGAGACATATGAGAAGATCACCTTGAAACCATTATATATTCCAAGTGATCTTGAAAAGGAAGAAATTGATCAATTTCCAGGAGAACAATCTTTTACGAGAGGCTTTTCAAAAGGGGGCTACATCGAAAAGCCATTTAAGATTGCGCAACCATTGAAGGGAAAAGATCAACAAACGCTAACAGGGAAGTTAGAGAATGCATTGCAATCGGGGCAAGATACTATTTCTTTCTCAGTCAATGACGTATCAGGGTGGACATATGATGAAGTGAAACAATTCTTTCAGCAGTTCAGTCAAAAGGGATTCCCTTTTTATCTTCTTACAGAGGGATATTCAGTTCCGTTTGCTACCTTTTTAACAAAATGGTCTAATGAGGAACCATCTGTTCAATTAGAGGGAGTAATAGGGGAGGATCTATTATCTCAAGGTGTTGCAAAAGGTGTCATTCCTTCTGAAGAAGAAATGTCGAAATTTGCTGAAATGACAAGCGCTTTAAAAGAAAGATTTGCGTCTTTAAAAACCATTGTCATTAATACAGCTCCTTATCATAATGCTGGGGCAACTGTCGTTCAAGAACTAGCCATTGCTTTAAGTGAAGCTGTTTATTATATTGAATTATTACAAGCAAATGGGTGGTCAGTGGCAGAAATAACAGAAAAAATGGTTTTCCACTTCCCAATTGGATCACAATTCTTTATCGAATTAGCTAAACTACGCGCTTTCCGTAAAATTTGGACAACGATTTGCCGAGGCTATGGTTTAGATGGCGACAGCATTAAAGTGACGATTGGGGCGGAAACATCCAAATTCACCCTTTCGAAACTAGACCGTCATGTGAATATTTTGCGAACAGGCAGTGAAGCGTTTGCAGCTGTCGTTGGAGGAATTGAATATTTACAAGTTGCTCCTTTCGATGAGCCATTTGGACAGAATAGTCAGTTGGCAGAAAGAGTAGCTAAGAACATTCCGCTTTTACTAAAAAGTGAGTCCCATCTAGATAAAGTAATTGATCCAGCAGGAGGGTCTTACTTCGTAGAGTCCTTAACAGCCGAATTAGGACGTGAATCTTGGAAATTATTTTTACAATTAGACGAGCAAGGTGGAATTATTGCTTCATTAAAAACTGGCTGGATTCAAGAGCAAATTACTGAAGTAATGGAAAAAAGAGTGGCTGATTTGGCGGTACGTAAACAATCCATGATCGGCACAAACATTTATTCAGACTTACAAGAAGAAATCCCTTCTGTTGTATCTGAAACTGCACCAGAAATCAAACAGCAGGAGTCCATTAAGGAAATGGCAGGGTTTACATCAACTGAAACGATTCAACCATTGAATGGAAAACGTCTTGCAGAACCTTTCGAACAATTACGGGAAAGAGCGAAGAAACTGCTGGATCATGGAGAAAAAGTTCAAGCAGGTTTAATTTGTTTAGGCAAATTGAAAGAATTTAAGCCACGTGCGGACTTCGTTACAGGGGTTTTAGCATCTGGCGGAATTCTAGCTGTTAAAAGCGATGAATGCATGACGATCGAGGATGCCGTTCAGTTTATGAAGGAAACAAAACTCCCATATTATTGTATTTGCGGAACGGACCAAGCTTATGAGGAATTCGTTTCAGATATTCTATGCGAAGTGAAAACTAAGGATATCCCTTTACAAATTGACATCGCTGGACTTATGGAAGATGAGATGATGCAGGAATGGAAGAATAGAGGGTTAAACGGGGCGATTTATTTAAGACAGAATTTATTAGAAAAATTATCTTCCCTTTTAACAATCTGGGAAGGGGGACAAAGCAAGTGACGAAACCGAATTTCAAACAAATGCAACCATTTTCAAATGTAAGTGATGTTTCTTTAAGTGAATGGAAAACATCGTTACAAAATGAAATTAAACAATCTTTTGAAGAGTTATCATATGAAACGAATGAGAAGATTTCATTACAACCGCTTTATACTAAAAAGGATATTGAGTCTTTACAACATCTGAGTGATTTTCCCGGAGTAGCTCCTTATACAAGAGGACCGTATCCTACGATGTATGCGAATCGCCCGTGGACTGTGCGACAATATGCAGGATTCTCTACTGCTGAAGAAAGTAATGCGTTTTATCGCCGAAATCTAGCAATGGGACAAAAAGGGTTATCCGTCGCTTTCGACCTTCCAACTCATAGAGGGTATGATTCTGATCATCCGCGAGTTGTTGGTGACGTAGGGAAAGCCGGAGTAGCGATTGATTCTATTTTAGATATGAAAATATTATTTGATGGGATTCCACTAGATCGAATGTCTGTTTCTATGACGATGAATGGTGCAGTAATCCCAATCATGGCTTTCTATATCGTTACAGCGGAAGAACAAGGGGTTTCTAAAGAAAAATTATCGGGAACCATTCAAAATGATATTTTGAAGGAGTATATGGTTCGTAATACGTATATTTATCCACCTGAAATGTCGATGAAAAGTATTGCCGATATTTTTGAATACACATCTAAATATATGCCGAAGTTTAATAGCATTAGTATTTCTGGCTATCATATGCAAGAAGCGGGAGCAACAGCTGATATTGAGCTTGCTTACACATTGGCAGATGGCTTGGAATATGTAAAAACAGGTTTGAAAGCGGGAATCGATATTGATTCATTTGCCCCAAGACTTTCATTCTTCTGGGCAATTGGCATGAACTATTATATGGAAGTTGCCAAAATGCGCGCAGCTCGTCGAATTTGGGCAAAATTAATGAAGACATTTAATCCGAAAAATCCGAAGACAATGGCCCTTCGAACACATTCACAAACATCAGGTTGGAGTCTAACTGAACAAGATCCATTTAATAATGTGACGCGGACATTAATCGAAGCACATGCTGCAGCTATGGGGCATACACAATCATTGCATACAAATGCATTAGACGAGGCAATTGCCTTGCCAACCGATTTCTCTGCACGTATTGCCCGAAATACACAGTTGTATTTACAGGAAGAGACGGGAATTACTAAGGTAATTGACCCATGGGCAGGTTCTTACTATGTAGAGGCCTTAACCAATGAGTTAATGGAACGTGCGTGGAAACACATTGAAGAAATTGAAGAATTAGGTGGAATGACGAAAGCGATTGAAACGGGTCTTCCAAAAATGAGAATTGAAGAGGCAGCTGCACGCAGACAAGCGTTTATTGACTCTGGTAAAGAGACGATTATTGGTGTAAATAAATATCGGTTGGAACAAGAAGACCCAATTGATATTTTGGACATTGATAATACAGCTGTTCGTCAAAAACAATTAGATCGATTAAAAGAACTTAAAGCTTCACGAAATGAAGAAAAAGTAGTTGAAACATTACTCGCCATCACAAAGGCTGCAGAAACAGGTGAAGGAAACTTACTTGAATTAGCGGTAGAAGCAGCTAGAGCACGTGCAACTTTAGGAGAAATTTCCGATGCAATTGAGAAAGTAAGTGGAAGACATAAGGCGGTGATTCGTTCTGTGAGCGGTGTATATAGCTCGAATTTCTCTGATGAAGAACAAATTACATTAGTAAAAGATATGACAGACGAATTTGCTAATAATGAAGGTCGCCGTCCTCGTATTTTAGTAGCCAAAATGGGACAGGATGGACATGACCGTGGGGCAAAAGTTATTGCAACCGCTTATGCGGATTTAGGATTTGATGTGGATATCGGTCCATTATTCCAAACACCACAGGAAACAGCTTTACAAGCTGTTGAAAATGACGTTCATGCTGTTGGATTTAGTTCATTAGCAGCTGGTCATAAAACATTATTACCTGCTCTCGTCGAAGAGCTTAAGAAGTTAGGGCGAGAAGATATCGTCGTCTTTATTGGTGGTGTTATTCCTGCACAAGATTATGAATTCCTTCGTGAACATGGAGCAGCAGCTATTTTTGGCCCAGGTACAGTTATTCCGGTTTCTGCTCAAAAAATATTAGAAGAAATCTATAAAAGCCTCGGATACGAGGAAGTGACGGAATAAATGGTTGACAAAAAAAATCAAAAAACACCGGAGAGCCAATCGGCTCTCCATGTGATGAAAGGCATCCATTCATCTCATGATGGTTTTTCGGCAGGGTCGGGTAAACGTTTTCGAAAAAAGACAAAAAAAAATGTAGATTTAGCCCTCTTGGCAGATGAAGTTCTTCAAGGAAAACGCCAACAATTGGCTAGGGCGATCACATTAATTGAAAGCAATGCCTTTAAGGATTATCAACTTGGTCAAGAGCTTTTACAAAAGCTTCTTCCACACACAGGAAATTCTATTCGAATTGGAATAACGGGTGTACCTGGTGCGGGAAAAAGTACATTTATTGAATCTTTTGGTAAATTGCTTTGTGATCTAGGTTATAAAGTAGCCGTTCTAGCGATTGACCCAAGCTCATCCATTAGCGGGGGGAGTATACTCGGAGATAAAACGAGAATGGAACTGCTTTCCAGAGAGGAAAATGCGTTTATCCGTCCCTCTCCTTCTAGCGGAACACTTGGTGGGGTTCACCGTAAAACGAGAGAAACGATGCTATTGTGTGAAGCCGCAGGGTTCGATATTATTCTCATTGAGACGGTAGGCGTCGGTCAGAGTGAATTTATTGTTCGAAGTATGGTCGATTTCTTCATGCTGATCGTTTTAACAGGTGCGGGTGATGAACTCCAAGGGATGAAAAAGGGAATTATGGAGCTTGCGGATGCGATTGTTGTGAATAAAGCAGATGGAGATAATAAGCGCTTGGCAATCAAGACAAAGGCTGAGTATAACCAGGTCCTTCATTTTTTACAGCCATCAACACCTGGTTGGCAATCAAAAGCTTATACATGCTCTGCTATTATGCATGAGGGAATGGATTCGCTTTGGGATGTCATTCAAAAATTTATGAAAAACACGAAGGAAAGCAATGTATTTTTTTCTCGAAGAAAACAACAAACAAAAGAGTGGCTCCATACTTTAATTCTTGATCAATTAAAAAATAGTTTTTACCAACATCCTTATGTTCTTGAACATATTCAATCGATTGAGACAGAAACAATGGAAGGGAAAATGACACCTTCTCAGGCAGTACACACACTATTTTCAAATGTGTATGGAGATCAAAAACGGTAGATCCCATTTGACGGGGACTTAGGATCATTCTACTTCACCTTTAATTTCAGGTTTTTACGAAAAAGAGGCTGGTGAAGTTCACCAGCTATATTAGGGAGTTAGGGGAATGAATCTAGTTGTTATCTTAATATTCCCAATTCCTATATCATTAAAACCTAATCTGAGTGAAAAATATCTACTTTTTTTGCCATTCATTATTTGAAAACAAATAATGATTCCATTATCATAAAGGTACTGTACTTATGTGAGGAGGAATATGGGAATGAACATGGATTTTAATTTTTTAATGAATGATGTTGTTCGTATAGCTCGTGAGGAAATTGCTCAAGCTGGATATACAGAACTCCATTCACCAGAAGAAGTGGATGAAGCATTTGCAAAGAAAGGTACGACATTGGTGATGATTAATTCTGTTTGTGGTTGTGCAGGGGGAATTGCGCGTCCTGCAGCAGCACATGCGATTCATTACGATAAAAGACCTGATCAACTTGTCACAGTGTTTGCGGGTCAAGACAAAGAAGCAACTGCGAAAGCACGAAGTTATTTTACTGGATATCCACCTTCCTCTCCGTCTTTTGCTTTACTGAAAGATGGAAAACTATGCACGATGGTCGAAAGACATGAAATTGAAGGGCATGAGCCTATGTCTGTAGTTCAAAAACTACAAAATGCTTTTGATAAGTATTGTGATGAACTTTAATGCCTGAACATTGAGGGAGATTTTTTTGCTATTTTTGACTTTGATAAAGGAGGCTGTCTCCATAAGGGCTTTGATTCCCTTGGTTTGGGGCAGTCTTTTTTCCATGTTTAAAAGAATACATTTTAGGAGCATTAGGAAGTATGGTCAAAATAGGTTATCGAACAATTAAGACGGCAATCGGTACTCCAATAGCGATCATGATCGCCCAATGGTTTCATTTTCCCAATTTCGTTTCGGCTGGGATTATCACCATTTTATGTATACAGAATACGAAAAAAAAATCTCTACATGCCGCTTGGACTCGATTTCTCGCATGCATGATTGCGATGGTCGGCTCATCGATTATATTTCAGCTTTTTCATCATCCAGCTATGATTGGAGTCTTATTACTTTTTTTTATTCCCATCACCGTCTATGCCAAAATTTCAGAAGGTATTGTCACGAGTAGTGTCATTATTCTTCATGTTTATTCAGCCAATGAGATTAATTTAGAATTATTAATGAATGAATTTGGAATTATTGTTGTGGGGATCGGTATTGCTCTCATTATGAATTTATATATGCCTAGTGTTGAGGGGAAGCTTTATAGTTATCAGCAACAGCTTGAGAAAAATTTCGAAAAGATTTTTGAAGAAATCATTTATTATTTACGTACGAATAAAGACCGAAATTGGGATGGAAAAGAGTTAGTTGAGACAGCAAACCTTCTTGAAAAGGCAATAAGCCTCTCCTCCCGTCATACAGAGAATTATTTATTAAAAGAGGAAAATACTTTTTACTATTATTTCAAAATGAGGGAAAAACAATTAGACATATTAGAAAGAGTATTGCCTATTGTTACTTCCATATCGCATCAAGTGGATCAGGCAAAAATGATTGCAGATTTCATGGAAGACCTCAGCCATCATATTCACCCGGGAAATACAGCTGCTCTTTATATTAAAAAACTGTATAATATGAAGAAATCATTTGAACAAGCGGATTTGCCACAGACACGTGAAGAATTTGAAGCAAGGGCTGCACTATTTCATTTTTTATGGGAAATGAAACAGTATTTAAGGATTAAAAGTTCTTTTAAAGGGTTAAATAAACAAAAGACCCTCGCATGAAAAAAGAAGAGAAGTCGCAAACTAATGTTAAATTCATTGATTGGAATGTGGTAAAAAATGTTTCGACTACTTCTCTTTATTTCATTTTTGGTTACGCCTTTTTGGTCCACTGAATGGGATGCAAAACAAGTAGAACCTTTGGTGATTGTAAATAAGAGGATCAATCAATTAGCTTATGTTGAAAATGGGAGTATTCAAATGGTTGAGCAAGTAGCCACAGGGAAAACGCAGGAGCTAACACCTGAAGGACTGTTCACAATTACAGTGAAAGCTAAAAATCCCTATTATAGAAGGGAAAATATTCCTGGTGGAGATCCAAGAAATCCACTTGGAACAAGATGGATTGGCTTTGACGCGAAACATACAAATGGGAGAATCTATGGTGTCCATGGAACAAATGATCCGAGTTCCATTGGAAAATATATCTCCAATGGATGTATACGGATGCATAAAGATTCGGTGGAAAAGCTATATGACAAAGTACCAATCGGGACAAAAATACTCATCACAAATACGAATGAATCATTTCAGCAATTGGCCAAAAAATACGCTAGCAATAAGCGCTGAAGCTAGACGACAACAAAAGCGGAAGCGCCTTGATCATCGGCGTACGGATTTCGTAGTTTCCGACTGAGATAAAGGAAACACGGCGAGGTAGTCCACGAGCCGATGTTGACTTATCGTAGGGAGAAAACGGAGAAATACGCTAGCTGATAGGCGCTGAAGCTAGACGACAACAAAAGCGGAAGCGCCTTGATCATCGGCGTACGGATTTCGTAGTTTCCGACTGAGATAAAGGAAACACGGCGAGG